>DVGF01000022.1 GCA_018712835.1 Candidatus Ventrenecus stercoripullorum | reverse complement strand
ACGTATTGGACGTTGTCGCCAAGTTATTTTCAAGAAAAAACAAATAGAATTTACATGTATGATTCTTATTTTACTGGATACGTGAATGGGAATGCTTCAACGGATTCAAAAATGATAGTTAGGCCTGTCATAAATCTTAATGCAAATGTAGAAATTGAGTCTGGAATTGGAACACAAAATGAACCTTATTTAGTGAAAACATCTTGATTATTTGAACTAAATTATTTAGTTCTTTTTTTCTTGTTTTTGTCATAGACTTTACTGGGTGATTTTAATGGATGAAATCGATTTAGCTATGATGAGACACAAACTTAGAAATAATGAAATTGTAGAAACGAATAAAAAAGATAGTAATAAAATTAGTAAATTATTTACGAAAATTCTTTTAAGTATTATTTTAGTACTGGGGTGTACGATATATGTGAAATTAAGTCCTGATAATATGGCTTGGTTTAAAGAAAATATTTTTGAAAGTAATTTAACTTTTACGAAAATTAATAATTGGTATCATGAAGTGTTTGGTAGTGTTTTGCCTAGTGTGACAGAACAGCAAGATTTGACTGCTAGTTCTAATATTCAAAATGTAAGTCGTGAACCTTATTTAGATGGATACAAAATGTCTAGTACTAAGAATAGTCCTGTTACTTCTATTCAAAGTGGTCTTTTAGTATTTATGGGAGAGAAGGAAGGATATGGTAATACCTTTATTATTCAAGGAGTAGATGGGGTAGATGTATGGTATGGGGGAATTGTTGATACGGATTTTAAACTTTATGATTATGTAGAAAAAGATAGTATTTTAGGAAATACAACAGAAGATTATTATTATTTAGTTTTTAAAGAAGATAATGAATTTTTAACATATGAAGATTATATTCAAGAAGCTTGAAATACCAATTATTACTTATCTTTTTCTTTTGCTATCTTTTTTCTGTGGGTATTTTAAAAATGTGATTTTTGTTTTTTTCGTCGTAATTTTTCATGAGTTAGGGCATGTTTTTGTCATTCGCCTTTTTCATTATAAAATTATTAAAGTAGAACTCTATCCTTTTGGGGGGATTACCAAAATAGATAAACCTATTAATTCATCTATTAATAAAGAGATATTGATTGCTAGTGCTGGAGTTGTTTTTCAAATTCTTTTGTTTTTGGTTGTCTTTTTGTTTCGAGATTGTTTTCGGGGTAGTGATTATGAACTTTTTCAACTTTATAATTTTTATATATGTCTTTTTAATTTTATTCCAATTATTCCTTTGGATGGCAGTGCAATTTTGCATGCTATTTTGGAAAAGTTTTTTTCGTATGAAAAATCATTGAAATATTATCAGATTTTTTCAATGTTTTTCTTTTGTGGATTTGTTGTTCTTAATTTTTTAGTGTTTGAAAATTATTTTATTTGTATGGTGTTATTATGGGAGTTTGTTTTATTAAAACGACAAGAAAAATATTTGCTTCATCGGTTTTATTTAGAAAGATATTTGAAGGAATATCCTTATCAGAAAATTTGTAATGAAAGAGGAGAAAATTATCATGTATTAAAGAAAAATAGACGTCATTATTTTTATAGTGATGGAAAATATAAGAATGAACAAGAAATATTAGCAAAACTATTTGACATTACTTATGATATTTGGTAGAATTTTATTGTTTTATTAGGCATTAGCTTTTATAAAACCGCTCGAAAAAGGTTAGAAATCCTAAAAGGTACCTTATAGGCGCGTCTTAATTTTAAAGGAGGTAGGAAATGAAAGCTATTTTTGTAACAGGTGGAAAACAATATTATGTTTCTGAAGGCGACACAATCTATGTAGAAAAATTACCTAATGAAGTTGGAACAGATGTTACATTTACTGATGTTTTATATGTAAATGGTAAATCTGGTAATCCAGTGGTAAAAGATGCTAAAGTCGTAGCTACTGTTGAAAAGCATGGACGTCAAAAGAAAATCATTGTTTTTAAATATCGTCCAAAGAAAAAATATCGTAAGAAACAAGGACATAGACAACCTTATACAAAACTTACGATTAAAAGTATTGTTGGATAATGATAAGTGTATTCGTACATAAAAAGAAGAATAATATAGAGAAGATTGTAATGAAAGGTCATGCCATGTATGATGATTATGGCAAAGATATTGTCTGTGCTGGTGTATCTAGTGTTGTGACCACTTCTGTGAATGCTATTTTAAAATTGAGAGAAGATAGTATTTTCTTTGAAGAAGGAAGTACTCTTACAATTTCTGTATTAAAAGAGGATGAGATTACTAATGCATTACTTGAAAATATGATAGATTTGTTATCAGAACTTGCAGAATCTTATCCAAAAAATATTAAGATTAAGGAGGATAGAACAAATGATTAGATTGATTTTAGATCTTCAAAGATTTGCCCATAAAAAAGGTCAAGGTTCTACTGATAATGCTCGTGACTCTGCTGGACGTAGATTAGGTGCAAAAGCTAGTGATGGACAATTTGTTAGTGCTGGAAGTATTATCTATCGTCAAAGAGGAACAAAGATTTATCCAGGAGAGAATGTAGGAATGGGTAAAGACCATACATTATTTGCAAAAATTGATGGTGTCGTTCGCTTTGAGAGATTAGGAAGAGATAAAAAGAAAGTAAGTGTTTACGAAGTTAAGTAAACACTTTTTTTCTTGCTTAAAAGGGAAGATTATAGTAAAATTTTCATAGAAGGTAGGTTATCGAAATGGAAAAGAGAAATATTTTAGGGGGGAGGGTATCTTAGAAAATTAAGGTATCCTATTATACTAATATTAGTAGTTGGAGTTAGTTTTTTGATGCTTCATAATTCCAAGAAAGAAACGATTTTAAAAGAAGAAACACAAGAAAATATGTTAGCTATTTATTTAGAAGATGAACCAATCAACTATATTCCAGATAAAGAAAGTGGTTATACTTTAGATTTAGAAAAAAGTAATTGTACAAATGAAGTAAGTATTAGTTGGGATGATACAACTTGGAGTGCTAGGCTTGATTATACTAATTATACGTATTCAGATAATTCTAGAGTAAGGTGTAGTTTATATTTTAAATGGAATAAAACTACTTTAACGGTAAATCCTAATGGTGGTAGCTGGAATGGTACATCAGAGATTTCTAGTTTTGAAAAATTAAATGGCACTAAGGATGTAATTCAAGAACCTACTCGAGATGGTTATGATTTTCGAGGATGGGAAATTCAAGGTGGTACCTCTCTTTATAATTATGGAACTTCTTTATATACAGATGAGAGTTTTCAAAATGGATTGAATTATATTGAGGCTTATAATAATTTACATAATGGAACAGTAACGGTAGAAAGGGTTCAAAGTTCTAGTGATAATCCAATAAAAGATAGTGATTATATGCTTAAAATCACAACAACTGGAGCGGCAACTCCGGATTTAGGAGGATTTCATCAAACGTTCGATTCTCGATTATTAGGCACTTTTTATCATGTGTTTATTGCAAAAATACCTGTAGGTTATTCATTAAGTTATCATACAAATCCTGTTGGGGAAAATAGTTCTCATACCTGGTTGACTCCTACTATTGGTACTGGAGAGTGGGAAACTTATATTTATCGTGTGGATTGTGGTACGTCGGGTACCTTTTCTAACTTTGCTCATTTGGCTTTGACAAGTATTAGTGGTGAAGTAGATTATCCTTTAACTTGGTATCTTGCTTATAGTACGCTTTTAGATGCTTCCGCTGGGGTATCTTTATATAATGACACAACATTTTTAGATGGAATGAATAGTATGAGTTATTATAATAATTTGCATAATGATACTGTTATTTTAAATCGCGTTTCTCGAAGTGATGATAATCCTTTATTAAATTCTGATTATATGATAGAAATTAAGAATATAGGCGATGCTACTCCGGGATTGGGTGGGTTTCATCAAAGTACTTATACGGTTGCTGGTGGAGTTTATTATCATTTGATATATGCTAAAATTCCAGAGGGCTATTATATGAATTGTTATAATAATGATATTGGAGATGATTTTAAAATTACGTGGTTGACTTCTAATTGGGGTACTGGCAGATGGGAAAAATATATCTACCGTTTAGAGGCGGGAACTACTGGAACTTTTGAAAATTTTGCTCATATTGCAATACATGGGTCATATGGAATGCCAGAAAATCCAGTGATATGGTATGTCGGTTATGCCAATGTGTTTGATGCGACTAATTTAGATGGCAATTTTTCTACGTATGTATATGAATATCAAACCAATTCAACAATTACAGCAAAATGGGTATTAAATCCTGAATAGTTAATTTAAATAATCTTAATTTGTATTTCAAGAAAGTGTGTTCTAATGTTTTTAGAAAGAATTTATTTCTTTCTAATTCAAAAAAGTATATTATGTGATTGTTTGTATAATATGCTTGAAGGACATAAAAAGAACTATCTGATTTTGCAGGTTAGATGTTCTCTAGTCCTAAATGTTTTTTTGTTAGATAACACCTATTCAGCGATGAACTGTACCTACAAAATAGACAGATAAGAAAAGACACCTAACAATCAAACAGTGCTTATTATATTAAAGAAAATATTTTGCATATTCTGTATTTACGAATAATGGAAAACGTGGTATTCTTGTGATAAGAATAGATGAGTGGTGTTGCGAGTTGGATAAGAAAAGAGCTGTTTCTATCATTATTATTTGTAGTATTCTACTTTTATTAATTATTGTGGCTTTAACAGCTTATAAGTTGTATGGAAGGTTTCAATTAAAGGCTAATTTAAAAAGTGATGTTGTAGTAGAGTATGGAAATCCGATTTCTTTAGAAGAGATTGTAGAACTAAAAGATGGCATGACTGTTAGTGTGAGTCCACCTTTGGATGCTCTTAAAAATGTTGGTGATTATACTGTAAAAGTGAATATTAACCGTGAAATATTTGATGTTCATATTGCTATAAAAGATACAACGGCTCCTAATTTAGAAGTTCAAGATATTACACGTTATATAGATGAAGGATTACCAGATGTGAAAGATTTTGTTACTTTTTCTTCTGATTTTTCTTCTTTTGAAATATTACCGATAGAACTAGAGTCTACGGTTGGTGAACATGAAGTAGAAATTGTTGCTCAAGATGTGCATGGGAATGTTACTAAGAAGATTGCAAAATTTGTTGTTAAGGAAGATGTGGAGCCACCTGTTTTTGCTGGTTTAACAGATATTACTGTTTATGCGGGTGTGAAACCGGATTTGTATTCAGGAGTTTCAGCAGTGGATGAAAGATTTGGCAATGTTTTATTTGCTGTGGATGATAGTCAGGTTTCTTATAATACACCGGGAGAGTATACGATTACTTATTCAGCTAAAGACTCTTTAGGAAATGAAAGTGTTGGAACAAGAAAGATTACAATTTTAAAGAAGCCAGAAGTGTATATGATAGAGAATTTTCCGGTATATCATCAATATCCGAATTATCCTAACGGATGTGAAAGCATTGCCTTGTATAACTTGCTTCGATATTATGGAGTAAATGTTACTCCAGAGAGTATTGTTGAAAAACTTAAAAAGGGAGATGGTCCGCATTGGGATGGTGAGAGTCTTTATGGAGGAAATCCGGAAATCGAGTTTGTTGGAGACCCTAGAGATATTCATGGATATGGGGTATTTCAAAAGCCTATTTTAGAAGTTGCAAATCAGTTTAAGTCTGGAATGATAGATTATACGGGACATAGTTTTCAAGATGTTCTTGCCTTGGTTAAAAAAGGGATTCCAGTTCAAGTATGGACGAGTATTGGGGCAGAGGATACCGAAGTATGTGCAAGGTGGACTTATACTCCGACCGGAGAGACAATTGAATGGATTTGTGATTTACATAGTGTTGTTGTCATAGGATATACTGATACTTCTGTTTTTGTTTCGGACTCTTATACTGGAAGAATTGAAGAATATAATCGTAAGCAATTTGAACGTATGTATAATTTGTTTGGAAAAAGAGCTTTGTATTATCCAAATTAAGGAGGAATGTTTGTGAAAAAGTTGGGGATTGCTATTCTTATTATTTTGTTTGTAGCGGTTGTGGCGTCAGGAATTTATTTTGTGTTTTTTCAAGATAGTTTATCGGAAAGTGTTGAGTCTCAAAACGTGAATGTAGATATGCCTCTTGAAAATAGTGAAGTTCAAAAAAAAGAATTGGATATTCATTCTTATATTGTCGAGGATTTATACCAGAAGATTAATCCTAGTGATGATGCGATGCTTTTAAAAGGATTATACGGTGGTGAGAGTTTATCTAATGAGTATATTCTTGCTGTTGGGGCTATGAACTATATCCGTAAGACTGTACCTATTGATGCTGAGATGGTTCAAAATATGATGTTTACTTTAAATATTTCTAAAAAGGATTTAGAGCAAAATATTTATGAAATCTTTGGGAATATTGAATATCAGGACGAGGATTTTTATGTTTTAAATGGAGATTATGGTGTTTGTGGTTTTACGTATCAGCCAGAGATAGAGCAGTATATTTCTTTAAATGGTTGTGGAGGGTCTAATACGGATAGTTTTGTAAGGGAAGTGGTTTCGGCAAGACAAGAAGGTAATTTTCTTTATATTATAGAAAAGTCTATTTATATTTATGCAGATTGGAATGAGACTATTACTAGAAAGTATATTTATAATAATTGCCAGCAAGATAAAATGCTAGATTATCAAGAAACTCCTTCGACTGAAAGTCATTTGGTTGAGTTAGACGATTATATTGAAGAAGCCGCGACTTATGAATATGTTTTTGAAAATCAAAATGGACAATATATTTTTAAAGATATTCATCAAGTGTAAATTATCTGTAAGTCAAGGTGATGTCAACTAGTTTTTTTCTTTTTCTTGTGCTACAATATAATTGTAAAAAGTAGTAATGGAAGGAGGAGTGAACTATGAACGGAATTCTTAAATGGTTATTCAGATGGTTCTAATCCTTGATGTATTGAAAAGGCTCTAGTTTCTAGAGCTTTTTCTTTGTCAAAAAACTGTCTAATAATTTGATATTGGATTCATTTCACTTTAAAATATGATATACTCTATTTGGAGAGTAGGTTATGTAGTTATGTTAGAGAAATTAAACAATCCAATGATTCGAGCAGTGGTGTTATATTTAGTTTATTTTTTATATACTTCGATTGCTAGTTCGTTAGTTTCTGCTTTAAATGTAGCAAATACAGCGTATGTTATGATGCCGGCTGATATTTTGTTTGCAGTTTTTGCTGTGTTCATGTATCGTAAAGGGTTAAAAGAATGCGTTCAAAAATTAAAAAAGAAAAAAGCGTTAAAGGTTGTTGGTAGTGTCCTTATAGGAGTCGTTGCAATTCTTGCGTTAAATGTTGTAATGGGAATTATTTCTAGTGTATTTCTTCCTGAGTATTCGATGGATTCTAATACGGAAGCAATGCTTGGTTTGCTAGATGTTTCTCCCATTTATGCCTTTTTTAAAGTTTTAATTTTTGCACCGGTTGCTGAAGAGATTTTGTTCCGTGAATCGATTAGTAGTTGTGTTAAAAATAATGTATTATTTATTTTCTTAAGTGCCATTATATATACAGGAATGAATTTTGTATTTAGTACGGATGCACTTACATTTCTTGATTTATTAATTTATTTTTTACCAGCTGTGTTATTTAGTTTCCTTTATGTAAAAAATGATAGAAATATTATCATTATCATGATTATTAAGTTTATTATGCAGTTTGTACCATTTATTATTTTGCTTTTAGGCTAGATTGGAGAAGTTTTATGAAAAAAAAACACCTATGTAATATAACAAAGGCCATCTTTTTGGTGGTTCTTAGCTTTTTGCTTGCTTTAGAAACTACCAATGCAAAAGCAGTTTCCATTTTAAAAACCGAGACAAGCGATTCTTATTATTATGAAGTGAAAGATACAGAAAGAGATTTAGAGTATTCGTGGCGGTTTTTGAAAGAGAAAGACCAGAATATCTCTGTGGAAGATAGTCTTTATATTGAAGAGGATTTGAGACTTAGTTTAGATGCGGATACCATGGATACTCGAACCATTCATCAGATGGTTAATCAAGAAAAGCTAATTATTTCTTTTGATTATCACGGGGCTTTACCATTAGAAACGTCTGTTAGAATTAATGTTAGTGACCGTTTTCGTGATGGCGAAAATTTATATTTATATTATTATAATCCTGAATCGGACAACATAGAATACATTGCTCATAATGTAAAAGTACAAGATGGGTATGTGGAATTTCAAATTGATCATTGTTCCGATTATTTTTTGACTGCAGCGGTTGTTAATGATGCGGTGAATAACCCACAGAGTGTCAATTATATTATTATAGGGTTAATTGTTGTTGTGTTTATTTTAGTAGCAATTACGTTATTCCAATCTAAAAATAAATAGAATTTTAAAGACAGACAAATATGGGTTCTTCCGATAGTTTGTTTGAAACTATCTATAAAGTAGGTTGAAATATACCTGCTTTTTATGAATTTAAAATATCTTCTACCATTATTGAAATATCAAAATTGTCTAAAGTTGACATAAACCCTATAAA
>DVGF01000021.1 GCA_018712835.1 Candidatus Ventrenecus stercoripullorum | reverse complement strand
ATAGCATCTCTTTTACTTTTAATCTTTCGACTAATATAATTTCTTTTCCTTTTAATATCTTAGATACAACTTCTTCTAAATATTTCTTTCTTGCGTTTTTGAGTTTCCGATAAAGTTCTTCTATTTTTTTTAAAGTTTTATTATAGTTTTTGCTTTCTTTTTTTCTTCTGGATAATTCTTATTGATATCCCTTTATTCTTCTTTCATATTTCTTTAGAAAATCAGGGTTCTCATAATACTCACCATCACTAGTCACTACCATGTTTTTGACTCCAACATCAATCCCGATAGCGCGTTTCTCACTCATAACAGGAATTTCTAATTCTTCTTCTACACAAACACATACATAGTATTTATATCCTACTTGTTTTATCGTTGCATTTAAAATTCTTCCTAGTAACTTTTCTAACTTTCGATATCCTCTTATTTTTACTTTCTTTAATTTAGGTAAAGTAATTATTTTTTCTTTCATATCTACTTCAATACTAGCATACTCTTTTCCTTTATAACTACTTCTATTCCAATTGGTCCGATAGCTTTCTTTTACTCCTCTTTTTTGATAGTTTGGATATCTCCCTAGCTTTTTATAGTATCGATCAAATCCTATCATCAAGTCTGTAATGCTATTCCTTAAAGAACAACTATCTACTTCACTCAAAAATGGATAGTTCTTAATATACTCTGGAATTTTTTTAAACAAATCAAATTTACTAAGCATTTTATCTTTCTTTTTCTCCTCTAACATTTGATTATATAGAAATCTTGTACATCCAAACGTTTTATAAATGAGTACTTCTTGTTCTTTCGTAGGATAAAGCCGAAACTGATAAGTTTTTGTAATTTTCATATGTTGCATCACCTCGTTGATTAACAAGATTATATAACACGAACACATGTTTGTCAACGGTAAATTGTGGGATATTGTATTACTTTCCTATTATATAAAAAAAACGAACGAAACGTTCGTAATTTTCTTAATGGCGCTCAATGTAGGATTGGAGCCTACTGTGTATAAAGTAGTCTAGAAAGGCACTTTATGAAAAAGTTTAATAGTAAAACTTTTAGGGAGAAAAATTATTTTATTTTGTATGATAAAGACGATTATATAATTTGTTATTTTGATAATTATCAAGAATTATCAACAAGATTAAATTATCGTTGTAGTGATTTAGTTTATAAATTTAATCAGTACGGTAATTTAATTTCTATTGTGATAGGAAATAAATTATATAAACTTTATACAAGCTGTTAAGGAGGATTTTATTTATGGCAAGAGCATATACAAATAGAGGTAGATTACGTACCCGTTTAGAAGTTATGAAATATGATATTAAAAGAGATGGAGAAGCTAAGTATCCGTATCTTGAATTGACGTTAGAGGAATGTTATCGATTATATGATAGAAGTCATATTATTGTGCAAGCTTCAACTTGTGAGATGTGTTATTGTTTTTCTGATAGAACTTATCAAAAAGATTGTATTTTAGTTAAGAAGGAAGATGTTTAAATGTCTAAAGTTAAGCTTGTGCGTGTTAATTTGAATTTACCTGAAAAGTTGGTTGATAGAAAAAAAGACAAATGAGTCTTTTTTTCTATAGAGTATTTTGATATAATTTTTATAGAAAGTAGGTTTATATGAAAAAAAATATTATTCAATTATTGATAGCTTTTATTATTGCTTTGTTGCTGTGTTCATTTATTTTAGATATTATAGGTTATCTAGTTTATGAAAAAGGTTATGATGCTTTTATCACTGGAGTAGTTGTAATATTATTATTTATATTTATTTGTATGTTTATTTTAAAGAAAATAAAGCGAAGTTTATTAGAAAAAGAAATGATAGAATTTTTTAAGAAGAATAATAAAAAATGAAAAAATTCTTCTTTTTTTTTGGAATTTTACGATTATAAAAAAAATTGGGTTTATAATTCAGTTATAAAAAATAGTTGGCTAGCAAAAACGTGTACCTGCTTGCACACTCGAGTGAGTTGACAACTTCTAGCTCGAATTATTTGAAGGAGAATGTGTAAATGGAATTAAAAATGAAAATTATGACAGTAACGAAGTGTTCACCCGAGGGAAAAGACCCTTACACTCGTATTGATTATATTGCCCTTGACCAAGACATTAAGTCTGAAAAGATTAAGGGTAAACCCGTTAAGGCAATGTTTATCCAAGGTCTTGGAGCATTTGAGAAAATTCCTACAAGTGTTATTGATACGGAAGTATATGGGACTTTAGAGTATGAAGAAAATCCATATAATCCTATGAGACCACGTTGTAAGTGTAAGTCATTGCGAACTAAAACGGGCGTTATAGAATTTTAGGTAGTGGCAAAAACGTACTTTTGATGTACATGTTAACGGGTTGATACCTTTCCGTTAATACCCTTTCTATGAACGTTAACTTTAACATAATTTGTTAAGTATAAATATTTTAATAGATTTTATTCTTTTTAAATTTTTTTATCTAACTCGTATTACTATGAATGGAAAGCCACAGAAACTGTATTGTTATGAGCGATACTATCCTTGAGTTGGTAACTTCAAAGGAAAATATTTTAAAGGGGGTTTAGAAGTATGGAAGAAGAAACTGCTGCTGCAATTGATTTTACTGATTTCATTACTGCGTTAACTGGCTCAATTACTACCACTCAAGTATTAACAGTACTTGCCAGTGTTGTTGGTGTTGGTATGGGATTTTTCTTGATGTGGTTAGGTGTTCGTAAAGCAGTCAATGCATTTACTAGCGCTGTTGCCAGTGGTCGTATTCGTCTATAAGACGAGGTTGGAGGTTGGTTTTATTACTGACCTCTTTTTAATTAAACGGAAAAGGAGTGTATATAAATGGCTGAAAGGCTTTTAATGATTGTTATATTTTATTTATTTTTTAGATTATTAGATAAGGTTGTTAAAAAATTTGTGAAGATGATTAAGAAGATTTTAAAAGATTATTATACAAAAAAAGGAGTTATAAAAAACGATGTCAGCGAGTAACTTTGCTTTAAAGGAAAAATCTTCTTTTTTTAATATCTTCAAGCAAGTGAAATATACCCGTGATTTTTTAAAAGAGCACCCTAGTTATTTTTCTCCGGACGGTCTTTTAATATTTACTGGTCCGCAGGGAAGTGGTAAAACTTTATCTGCTGTGAATTATGTTTATAAATTATTAAAAATTTATCCTAAATGTAAGATTGTTACGAATTTAGAATTAACTGATTATCCGTTTGACGGTGAACGTGTGTTTTTATTTCAAGAGGCTAAAGATTTAACGAGATATAAAAATGGTTACAATGGAGTAATATTTTTAATTGACGAAATACAATTGTATTTTAATAGTCTTGGTTCTAAAAACATTGATATAGATGTTATGACACAGATTTCCCAACAACGGAAACAACGAATTCATATTGTTGCTACCAGCCAGGTGTTTGGACGAATGTCCAAGCAACTGCGGGAGCAATTCGATACAGTAATTTACTGTGAAAAGAAATGGTTAGGATTTATGCAAAAGAATAGTTTAATCGATAGAAATTCTATTGACTCTCAAGAGTCAACTGGTACGAATCTAAAAGGTACAGTGAAAAAGGTTTATCGATATTTTAAGAGTCCAGAGTCCTTTAAAAGATATGATACTTATAAAGTGATTGAAAACAAGAATATAAAAATTGAAAGAGAAAGGAATGATATTTATGATACTACAAACAATTGATTATCAAGTAATTATTGATACATTAGCTGTGATTATGACTTATAGTGCGCCTGTTTTTATTCTTTTTGAGGTTGCGTCTAGGTTGTTATCATTGTTTTTAGATTTTGTTGGCGGAAAGAAGAGAGTGACGTTATAATGAGTGATTTGGAATTAGCCGAAAAAACTTGGCTCGACAAATATTGGGCCGTTTTGCAAAGTGATTATGATTATTATTTGTTTACTACTAATAGTTCTAATAATTATTTAGATATGTCTCAGTTACAGTCCGGTCAAAATTATTCTGTACAAACTCAATTTGATATATGTTTATTTAATGAGTCTGCAACTGTCGATGTAGTAAAAGATTATAGTCAAAAAATTACGATTTCACATTGCGAAAAAAGATACGTAATTAATGTTAATCATAATTATGTTTTGCAAGGAGAGATTAACAATTATACGACTACGAGTGTTAGTTTTAGTTTGAATAACAGTTTAGATAATTTTAATACGTATAGATATTATAAAACAAATTATTTTGAACAACAAAATAGTAATTCCGGATCCGATACTCAACCTCTGGATTTATCGGGTTTTGTGCCATATTTTTTAGTACTTTCAACATTGCTTTGTTTGATATTTTTTTCTTTAGTATTTAGGAGGAGGTAATCATTATGAAATATGTTAGTGCTTTTATTAAGCTGTTATTATTTTTTGCTGTATTAGTCTTTTTATTTTTATTAGCTCCTTTGCTTTCTAATGCTGTTACTTTAGAAAGTCAATTGCAATTTCGTGTTTCTAATTATTATTTAAATTATTCAGAGCCATATATTTATTATAATGCCAGTTATCAGCAATTAGATTTTTTAGATGGAGAAATACCTTCATTTTCTGAACAAATGCCTCCATATTATGGTTATTGGGGTTTTTCTAATACCTGGACTGGAAATAGTGATTATAATGGTATGTATTATCGTATGTTAGTAAAAACTAATTCTGATATTGAGTATTATAATGCTCCTGAAGAACTTTATATCCCTATTCGTCTTCCGATGTCGAATGATATTGAAGAAGATTATACAATTATTAGCTTTAGAGTTTATAGTGCTTGTTCTTATGATATTAGCCAAGAGGTTTGTAATGAGGTTGGTATTCTTAGACCTGGTATGTTGACAGCTGAACTTGGTTCTAGAATTTTTACTAATAATGGTAAATTTACCTTTGAGGGTAGTAATGCTTGTACAGTGACTACAAATGATAGTTTTAATGAAGCTATGATTAATTGTGTTATTCCTACTGATAGAACTTCTGATAATAGTGGTGAATATCGTGTATTAAAGTTAAATTTGAATAGTGATGTATATAGAACGTTTAGCCCTCAAGGAGAAGATTATTATCAAGATTTTTATGATATTTTTGTACGTGATATTTTTTTCTATCAAGGTACTAATAATAGTATTCATGACGTTGATGTAACAACTGATAAAGATATTGCTACTGCTGTTTTAACAACTGATAATGTTTCTGATGTGACTCAGTATTGTGTTGAATTACGAACTCCTGCTGGTAGTTTAATTAGTGAGTGTCAAGAGTCTAACACTTTTACATTTAGCGGTCTTTCTAACGGACAGTATGAATTAGGTACTTATATTTACTATAGTGACGGTTCTCAATCTATGAGAGTGACTGAACTCTTTGATATCACTGACAGTGTGAAGCCTGTTCTTAATTTTAATATTTATATGGGCGGTTATGATGACAAACTATATGTAGATTTATGTGGCTCATATGGTGTTGCTGCAAAATTACAGTATTATTATTATCAATTAGATGGTGGCGAATGGATACAAAGCACTACTTGTACTCATGATTTTGATGTAGATGGTTATGGTTATTATGATGTAAAGGTTTATGTAGAAGATGCACTTGGTAATCAATCTTTGGTATCTGGTTTAGCTACTAATTTTAGCGACCCTACAGAAGAAAATCAAGATTTTATGCAATGGATAATTGATAGTACTGACAGTTTTTTTAATAACGTAATTGAATTTTTTAATAAAGTTTTAGACCCTGACACATGGTTTGGTGTAGACGATAGTTATTTAAACGATTGGTTTTCACGTATGAATATGTTATTTAGTGAACAATTTGGATTTTTGGCTTATCCGTTTACCTGGATTTTAACTTTTTTACAACGATTAGTAGAGTACCAGGATACTGGTCATTATGTGATTAGTTGGGGAGATATTAAAGTTCCTAATTTTGACGCAAATATTATATCTGCTGGTTCATTTGATTTAGCAACATTGCTTGAAAATGATGTGATTAATACTTTTCATGAAACTTATTTTATCGTTGTAAATGGTTTAATTATTTTATCGTTTTTAAATTATTGTTTAAATAAAATTAATTCTGTTTTAGGTTCTAATGATGTTCGTGAATATGATGTTTCTACTGCAAGTGATGTTGCTACTTTTGACCAATTGTCTGGATACACTAATCTTAGAACTTCAATTACAAGTACGCACACAAAAAGGAGGCGTGTTAAATGATTATTACTGCTGTATTAGGATTATGTGAAATGTTATTGACGATTATTTTTTCGTTACTTCCTGATTTACCTAATTTTGATAATTCTGTTTTAAATTCGTTGAATGCTTTTATAAATTTGATATTTGATAATTTAGATCTACTTGGGTTTTTCATAGATATAGATTTGATTACTGCCTTAATTCCGTGGCTGGTTATTATTCTTAATTTTGAACATATTTATGATTTTATTATGTGGATTATTAAAAAAATTCCATTGCTACATATTAGTTAGTAAAAAAGAAGATAACATTTTTTTCTTTAAATTTTGCGGCTAATTTCCGGACCGTACCTTTTAAAAGGTCGCTTTCGGGAGCATTGAAACGGATTTTATTTTATAGGAGTTTGTTCTTTACAATAGGTGGTTACATGATACCCTCTCTGGGGAAGAAGACTACACACCCTCTTTTATTGCTTTCTTTTATAGTGTAGGCGTGTTCCCGTCTTCTTTGAAATCATGTGACCAGGTTCCTGTTGTCAAGAAGAAACAGAGTAATGAACTTTGTTAAAGATATAACTTTTATTTCAAAAATTAGTTTTAGTTTCATGCGATCCGGTACACAGCAAAATTTTCTTTTTTACGTTACTAAGAAGTGAACCGTTCTACTTGACTAAAGGTTCACTTAAACGAATTTTCACATCTAATTAGGTGTATAGAAAGGAGCTAAACGTGGACGTTCTAAAACATAAAAATGACACTACTCATACTATTGTTGCTGAGTATAATACACGAATAAAAACGTATGCGAATAAAGAGAAGAAAGTCATTTTCCATAGTTATTCTAATTTGAAAGGCTATGGACAAGAAAAAAAGAAAAATAGTTTAATTGAAATTACAGAAGAAGAGAGAGAACGACAACGTAAAAAAAATTTATATAGAACAAAAATGAATATTGTAGACTTGATATATCACAACGGATTAAAAGAACCCTGGCAATATTTTGTGACTCTGACTTTTAATCCTGGCGAAGTAGATTCACTTGATTATGATGTAGTAGTGAAAGCTATGCGAAAATGGATAGATAACATGCAACATCAAAATCCAGGAATGTCATATGTCATGACTCCGGAACTTCATAAATCTGGAAGAGTGCATTGGCATGGAGTATTTAAGAATGTACCGAACTGGAATTTAGTCCAGGCAAGAACTCCAGGCGGTCGATTGATAAAAAAGAATGGCCTACAGATTTATAATCTTACTAATTACAAGTATGGTTATACAACCGTAAGTGAAATTCAGAACCAGGAAGCTGTTTCGGTCTATGTTAGTAAGTACATTACAAAAGATTTGATTGATAAAGCATACAAAAAAAGATACTGGTGTTCTAGAGACCTAGAAAAGCCTCCTATAGAGTATGCACAACTTGACGAAGAGTCTTTGACTATCTTCATTGATAAGTACAACGTTAAGGATTTGGTTGAGAAGAAAACGGAAAACTCCAAAAGCTTGTATTTATCGTTGAATACTGATTTTACTAGTAATTTGAATGAAGATTTGGTATAATATTACCAACGAGGAGGTAGATAAAAATTTGACAAGAAAGAAAAAATATGTATAATAAGTTCTCGTGAGAGCGAGGAGATAAAAAAATGAGCTTTGAAGAAGCTTACAAAGAATTTAAAGAATATGCTAAGAAACGGCATAAAAAACAAAGTTTTAACAACCTACTATATGATTTTAAAACAAAAGTTTTACCTTACTTTAAAGGTAGAGATATTTATTCACTCAGCGAAAAGGACATTTTGAAGTGGAAAGACATTATTGCTAATTTTAATTATAGTAATAAATACAATGCAAAGATATATTATGTTTTTTGTGAATTCTTTGATTATTGTTATTTATATCTTAATTTAGAACGTAATTATGTGCGTGATGTTGGAAGTTTTAAACGACATCATGAAGTACATAAATCTGATTATTATACTTTAAGTGAGTTTAATACTTTTATTAAAGGTTTTGATAATTATGTTTATGAAGCTTATTATACTTTTATGTTTTTTACTGGTACGCGTCCTAGTGAAGCTATGGCATTAAAATTTAGTGATATACATGGAAAGTATATTTCTATTAATAAATCTATAGAACGACGTGGTAAACGTGAATTGATATCTTGTAAGAATGTATATTCTAATAGAGATATATTACTTTCGAAAAGAGTTTTAAAGTATTTGAAAGTTTTGTATAAGATGTATGGTAGTAAGAATGATTATTTTATATTTGGTGGTGACAAGCCTCTTAGTTCGTCTACTTGTGATAGATACAAAAGAATTGCTTGTGAACGTATGAATATTAGACCTATTACACAACATCAATTTAGACATTCTTATGCTACATTTTTAATTAGTAATGGAATACCTATCAACAACGTTTCTAAGTTATTAGGTCATAGTAATATTCAAGTAACGTCTAAAGTATATGTACATCAAGATTTATCACAAGAAAAAAGAGTACTGAGTACTCTTAATTCAAAAAGCTTTTCTTTTAATAACCTACTATATAATTTTAAAAGAAAACTTGATTTATTAAAACATTTTTCAATGTTTTAAACTATATGGCGCTCAATGTAGGACTCGAACCTACGACCCAACGGTTAACAGCCGTTTGCTCTACCGACTGAGCTAATTGAGCAGTACATATTGATTATATAGTAATATTATGCAAAATGTCAATAAAAAAATGCTTAATTTTTCACAAAAATGTTATTAATTTGTGTTATACTATTAATGGTAGAAGGGAATGATTGATATGCCAAACGATCCAAATAGTCTAAATAATCAAAATTCAGGAAATTTAAATGGTACAGATGAGAAAAAATATCAAGATATTCCTACTACTTTTTTTAGACCGATAGAAGAAGTGCAAAGTCAACAAGAAGAACTGATTAAGAATTATGAAGCTACCAAAAATAAAGAAATGAATGAACCTGAGATTGATTATAGTAGTGAAGTTCGAGCTTTGGAAAAGAAACTTAATCAAAAAAAGTATTCTATGCCATTACTGGGAGTACTGGTGATTGTTATTTTAGTGAATGTGGCATGGTTTTTGGGAGTACAACTTTTGATTGTTCCAAAGTATGAAGAGTATGTGAGTCAAAGTGAAGAGATTTGGGAAAATTATAATGTGTTGAAAAGTCGAGTAGACGCGATTGTAGGAGAGTAAAGATTGAAATGCTCTTCTTTTTTTACTATAACAGGAAAGTAATACAATACTCCACGATTTACTGTTGACAAACATGCGTTCGTATTATATAATCTTGTTAATCAAACGAGGTGATGCAACATATGAAAATTACAAAAGCTTATCAGTTTCGACTTTATCCTACGAAAGAACAAGAAGTACTTATTCATCAAACGTTTGGATGTACAAGATTTCTATATAATCAAATGTTAGAGGAGAAAAAGAAAGATAAAATGCTTAGTAAATTTGATTTGTTCAAAAAAATTCCAGAGTATATTAAGAACTATCCATTTTTGAGTGAAGTAGATAGTTGTTCTTTAAGGAATAGCATTACAGATTTGATGATAGGATTTGATCGATATTATAAAAAGCTAGGAGGATATCCAAACTATCAAAAAAGAGGAGTAAAAGAAAGCTATCGAACCAATTGTAATAGAAGTAGTTATAAAGGAAAAGAATATGCTAGTATTGAAGTAGATATGAAAGAAAAAATAATTACTTTACCTAAATTAAAGAAAGTAAGAATAAGAGGATATCGGAAACTAGAACAATTACCAGGAAGAATACATAATGCCACGATAAAACAAGTAGGATATAAATACTATGTAAGTGTTTGTGTCGAAGAAGAATTAGAAATTCCTGTTATGAGTGAGAAACGAGCTATCGGGATTGATGTTGGAGTCAAAAATATGGTAGTGACTAGTGATGGTGAGTATTATGAGAACCCTGATTTTCTAAAGAAATATGAAAGAAGAATAAAGGGATATCAACAAGAGTTATCCAGAAGAAAAAAAGGAAGCAAAAACTATAATAAAACTTT
>DVGF01000002.1 GCA_018712835.1 Candidatus Ventrenecus stercoripullorum | reverse complement strand
CATTATCATACCAAAAGACCTATTCTTACTTTTAAACCTACCGATGAAGAAGGACATATTGAACATGGTTTATATACATCCTTTCATCTTGTTCTTGAAAACTTTGACAATCCTCAGTATACTATAAGTGAGAGAGTTAGGAAATTCATGGAATTTTTTCAGAATAAGCCTGATACAATTTCTAACTTAAAAGAAAAGTATAAGGATGGTGATATCATGGCATTTGCTAAAAAAGCAGAAGATTTATCCAAAGACACAAGATTTATCAACTATTACAACATCGAAGAGATGCATGAAGCAGAGAAACAAGACTTTTATAATACTGGTAAACTGGATGGAAAACTTGAAGGCGAGCATCAACGTAGCATAGAAATAGCTAAAAACATGCTAGATTTAGACATTGACATCGATAAAATTGTAAAAGCAACCGGTTTATCAGAAGAAGAAATCAGTCATTTAAAAGAGTCATCTGATAAAAGTTCCGAAGAAAAATAGTATCAAACGCTAACTTTTTTCACGTACTTTTTTATTATCACACATAAAAAAACTCTCAAATAGTTGCTTTATTGAGAGTTTTCGTTTACAATGCGAGTAGATGGAAAAAAGAGATTGCCTCATTAAACCATATACATATTTCCGTCCGCATCATAATCATCTTTCGTATAGAAAGTAGAGCCTTCGAGTTTATTTAAACGAGCATCAAGTCGATTAATACTTCTTTCTAATTTGGCAATTCTACTCTCTAATTCACTAAAAGTAGAATGATTATTAGCCATTCCGTTGCCATCATTATTATATAAAATAGGTAATTGAGTTGGCATATTTTGGGCGGCATAAAATTGGGAACTAGCAGCATTCACACTAGGCATCCCCATATTCATATTTGGCATCATATTCGGCATCATGTTTGGCATATTCATACCTCCCATACTATCTCCCGTTGCGCTCATATTAAAATTAGAACTCCCAAAAAAGGAATTACGGTCTTTTTTCATAAAAAGCCTCCTCTAAAATAAGTATATGAAAATAATAGAAAGAAGTGATAACATGCGTTTAAGAAAAGTAAAAAATGCAAATGAAAGATTAGAGAAAAGCCCTTATTTTCTAAAAAATCCTGAAGAATACAAAGGAAAATTTAAAGAAGTGTTCCAAAATGAAAACAGTATTCATTTAGAAATAGGTATGGGAAAAGGTGCCTTCCTAATTGAGATGGCAAAAACTTTTAAAGAAGTGAACTTTATTGGTGTCGAAAAGTATGATAGTGTGCTAGTAAGAGCAATTGAAAAAGCCGATGAATTAAAACTTTCCAATATAAAATTTATATGCTATGATGCTGCGAATATCGATGAAGTATTCAACCACGAAATCGACCTTTTATACTTAAATTTCTCAGACCCATGGCCTAAAAACAGAAATGCCAAAAGACGCCTTACTCATGAAAACTTTCTAAAAAAATATGACACTATCTTTAAACAAAGTCCTCATATCAAATTAAAAACAGACAATATAGGATTATTTGCATTTAGTTTAGAAAGCTTAAGCAAGTATGGATATACTTTAGAAAAAGTAAGCCTTGATTTAGCTGGGGAAGATTTATTCAATATAGAAACAGAATATGAACAGAAATTTACAAGTTTAGGATATAAAATTAATTATGTAGAAGCAATCAAAAAAGAAAAGTAGGGGAGTATATGTTTTGTAAAAATTGTGGAAAAAGATTAGATTATCAAGAAACGGTTTGCCCAAGATGTGGTAAGAAAGTAGAAGAACAGGAAAAGTCTCCAGAAAAAATCCAAGAACAAGTTTATCCAGTTTCTAAAAAATGGTTCATTATTTCATTTCTGGTACTCCCATGTATCTTTGGGATATGGTGTACTACAATAGGAGTTCATTATTATATTGCCCTAGCGTTGTCAATCGTTGGTATTGTAGCTTCTAAAAAAACAGAACCAACCGGTAGCCATCTTACCAAAATTAGCAAATGGTTAAACAATATATTTTTCGGAATCACTTTATGGATACTAGTAATTGATTTTATTATGCATATCACATAACAATCACAAGACATAATCTCAAAAACAAAGATTATGTTTTCATTTTCTTCCATTTTACATTTTGTCATTTTTTTGGTATACTGTAATGGCAAATAAGGAGAAATTATGAAAAAGAAATTAGTAGGCCTATTATTAATAATTTTCTTTAGTTGTGGTTGTACTTCAATAGAAAGCCAGTCTTACGAAGACATTATTGATAGCACGCTCTCGAACACGATTAGAACCACAAATATTACAAGAGCAGGATATAAATATTATTTGCCACAAGGAATGCGACTTATTGAGTATGAAGGCAGTAATGAAATCATTTCTCACAACAACGATACCTACTACTTATATGTCGATTATGTAAGTTATTACAACAAAGTGGTAGAAGAATATGAAGAAAAAACCGATGTGGTATATAGCAAGGCATTAAAAAATGGCGATTCCTTTGGATATATAGAGATAAAAAATACTTCAAACGACAAATATTTTATTGAAATCATGTATAATTATGCTAAAATAGAAGTGATAGTAGATGAGGAAGAAGCAAATGTAGCCATTGCGTATGCGACAAGCATTCTTTCTTCAATACAATATCAGGATACTGTTCTAGAAGGACTAATGGGAGACGATGCATTAAGTGCCAACGAAGTAGAACACAACATCTTTGAAAGCGCAGATACAGAAAGTGAGTACCTAGAAATTGTAGAAGAGTATGGAACTTATGAAGAAGAATCGGATAGTACAGTCGATCCAGACTTCATTCGTAGATAAAGAAGGCAGGGAAGAGTATGGGATTATTTAATAAATTAAAAAATGTTCTTTTTGAAGAGGAAGAAATAGAAATTCCAGTAGAAGAAGAAAAACCAAAAATAAAACCAAAAAAGGTAGAAGCAGAAAAGAAACCGTTAGAAAGAAAAAGAAATATTTATGAAAGCGAAGTCGCAGATGATACCCCAATTGTCAGTGACTCAAGTCTTTTTAAAGCTGAGAAAACCTTCGATTTCCCAGTATTTGACGACCAAGAATTTGAAAGCATGAAAGTCTCTACGAAAAAAGAAGAAAAAGAAGAACCAAAGAATATGGGAATTAACCTAATTGATTATGACCGACCAAAGATTAAAAAAGAGAAAAAAGAAAGAACTCCAGAAATAAGAGGAAGAGCTTACGATGCCAAAACAACTGCCGAAATTGCTACTAGAAAATTTCAACCATCTCCTGTAATTTCCCCTGTGTACGGAGTACTAGATAAAAACTATAAAAAAGAAGATATTGTAGTAGTAAAAGAAGATAAGAAAAAATTTGATGTAGATGACGTTAGAAAAAAAGCATTTGGTACCTTAGAAGACGATATTGAAAAAACATTAGCAGAAAAGCCAAAGCATAAAGAACCAGTATTAGAAGAGGAACCCAAAAAACAAGAAAAGGTTACTAAAATAGAACCGGAGCCTGAAAAAACAATTGATGAACTTTTAGAAGAAACATCTTTTGCAACAATTGATGTTCCAGAAGAAGAAAATATCGAGATGGAAACGGTAGAAACAGAACCAGTAGAATTAGAAGTATTAGATAAAGAAAAGAAAGTAGACCCAAAAAAGAGTATCGAAGAAGATACCTTGGAGAATGACTTATTTGATTTAATAGATTCTATGTATGAAGATAGGGAGGATGAATAATATGAGTTTTTTACTAGAATTTTTACCAATTATCATTTATATTTTATTAATTATTATCTTGCTAATAGGAATTGTTTTAGCGATTAAGTGCCTAATTACATTAGATAAAGTAGAAAGAGTAGTAGACAATGTCAATGATAAAATCAGAGCATTAGATGGTGTTTTCCATATCATTGACTCTACAACAGACCGCATTGTTTTAATCACAGATAAAGTAATTGAGGGCATCATGTCATTAGTAACCAATTTATTTGCTCCTAAAAAAGATAAAGTTGCAAAAACAAAGAAAGTATCCAATAAGGGAAAAGAAAATGAATCAAAGTAAATTTGGTCATTTTTTAACTGGAGCTTTAATTGGTGTTGGATTAGGAATATTACTAGCACCTCGAGCAGGATCTGAAACAAGAGAAGATTTAAGAAAATCTTTTAAAAACCTAACAGATTCCATTAAAAATATTGATATCGAAGCTACAAAAGCACTCTTTCTAGATAAATTATCAGAAATTCAAACCAATTTATCTACCATAGATGCCAAAGAAGCAGTAAGTACAATCCAAGAAAAAACCAAAATGATTGAAAAAGAATGTGATGAACTGATTAAAGCATCACAAAAAGAAGAAATACCAGCTGTAGAAAAAGCTGCTTTAGAAATGAAACAAAAAACAACTGCCTTAGCGGAAGAAATGATTGAAAATATTGAAAAAGAAAATCAAAGCGAAACAATAGAAGAAAAAAAGGAACCAAAACAAAAGAAACAACCAAAAACGAAAAAGACAAATAAGAAAAAAAGTCCTAAGAAAAAGAAAAACTAGGGCTTTTTTAAATTTCAAAAATAGGTATTTATCCCATGCATAATTTTTCTTCTTTCATAAGCTACTTACGAGAGGAGAATGTATATGTACCCATATAACGGAAGACGAGTAAATAACGGCGACCGATTTGTATTTCCATTTTTAACCGGTGCATTAGTAGGAGGAGCTGCTGTAGGTCTAACTAGACCAAGACCAATTTACAATGTGGCACCACAACCTTATCCAATGTATCCACCGCCACCACCAAGACCTTATCCTATGCCTTATGGAAATTATTCTTATAACGTTTATTATCCAAACTACTAAAAAAGACAACCTTATCTACAGTTGTCTTTTCTATTACAATAATTGATCAATATATTTTTTTAATTGTTTTGCATCAGAGCCAAAAATAATTTTTAATTGATTATCTATCTCTACAATTCCTTTGGCACCCATCTTGGTAATCCCGTCTTTATCCACCTTAGAAACATCTTTCAAGATAACTTTAAAACGGGACATATTACATTCTGCATTTACAATATTGTCTTTTCCACCAAGACAAACTAAAAGCTTATTTGCCTCTAAATTAAAATCTTTCTTCATTAATTTTACAACAATTAATGAAATAAAAAGTAAAACAACAATTATAATCAAATAAATTAACCATTGATCCATATTTATCAACCTCATAAAAATTATACTATAAAAATATGAAAAATGCACTATTTTTAAACTTTCACATAAATTAATAGTGAGAGTATAGGAAAGGGGAATATGTATGAATAATAATACATCTTCAAGTTGCATATCTGAAATACTAAACGTAATCTTAGTTTTACAACAAAATGCTTGCCCAGATAACTGCTTAGACTCATGTGATAGACCTGTTTTAGGTGGCGGGCCAAATTGCTTAATTTGTAATACTAGACCAATTCAGTTATTTCTATGCGGCGCAAATGGAGTAGCACTTACCATGCCAACAACCAAAGATCCTGTAACAGGCGGGACTACTTCTTCAGTATTTCGTGTAGAAAAAGTAGACAACAATTGCTGTACCTGCCGTGTATTAGAAGAAAATCCAGATTCAACAAGTTTAAATCCGTATGTTGCTACAAATTCATTCTTCACTGTAGACCTTAGTTGTGTTTGTGCAATTCGTTGCTTATCAGATACATTCGTAGAATGTGTTTAAAAAAGAAGTTTCATCTTCTTTTTTTTTGGAATTTATGTTACATTTAAGATAGGAAAAGAAAGAATGTGAACATATGAATAAGCCAATAAGAAAAGCAGTAAGAACATTTTTAATAAAAGAAAATAAAGTAGTAATTATAAAATACAAAACAAAAGAACAACTAGATTATATCGACATTCCAGGAGGAAAAATCGAAGCACAAGAAACACCCTTAGAAGCCGCTCAAAGAGAATTTAAAGAAGAAACAGGAATGACTGTATCTAATCTAAAATATATTGGTACAGCAGTTGTAGAGTATCCAAAAAAAATATTCGATTTTACGTTGTTCCTAGCTAAAGATTACCAAGGTATCCCTCAAAACTTTGAAGAAAATGAAAGTATGTGGGAAAATGTTGATAAAATCTTAGAATATGATAAAAGTTTTCCTTCTATAAAAATTCTAGAAAACTTAGAAGAAGAAATTCATTTAAAAATAATATGTGATGAAAATCATACAATCATAAATTTAAAAAAGGAGTGTTAAAATGAAGTTAATATCATGGAATGTCGCAGGATTAAGAGCCTGTTTAAAAAAAGGATTTGCCGACTTTTTTACAAGGATAAATGCAGATATTGTTTGCTTAGAAGAAACAAAAGTAACAATGGAAGAATTAGAATTTAAACCAGAGGGATATGAAATCTATTTAAATCCAGCCGAGAAAAAAGGATACTCTGGTGTAGCCGTATATACACGTATTCATCCTTTAAATGTATCTTATGGAATGGGAGTAGAAGAGCATGATCATGAAGGAAGAATGATAACTTTAGAGTTTGCTGAATTCTTCTTAATTGCCATGTATGTTCCAAATTCCAAAAGAGAGCTAGTAAGATTAGACTACCGTATGGAGTGGGAGAAAGATTTTAGAGAATATCTACAAAAATTAGAAAAACAAAAACCAGTAATTTTCTGTGGTGATTTAAACGTAGCCCATAAAGAAATTGATATAGCAAATCCCAAAAGTAATTTAAGAAGTGCTGGTTTTACAATTGAGGAAAGAACAGAATTTTCTAAAACCTTAGAGCTAGGATACATTGATTCTTATCGTTATTTCAACCCAGAAAAAGTAATTTATTCTTGGTGGAGTTACTTAGGCTCAGCACGTGAAAAAAATATCGGGTGGCGTATCGATTATTTCGTTGTCTCAAAAAAATTAGAGAAGAATATGAAAGATGCCAAGATTTTAAATGGAATTTATGGCAGTGACCATTGCCCAATCGAACTAGATTTAGAAATTTAAAAAAAATGTCGAAAAGAAGTTCTCAAAAGAAAGTGTTTATGTTATATTATAATTAGGAGGTAAATGAGTTTATGAATGAAAATTTACAGAATGAAAATAGCACACCATTGGAAACACAGAATGTGACACCAAATGTGCCACAAAATAATATGGAAGGAGAAGTAAAACCAAAAAAAGCTAACAAAAAGATTGTGATCGGAGTCATTGCAGTATTAGTCGTTGCTATCATTGCCGTAGTAGTAGCCAAAGTATTTTTTATAAATGACCCAAAAGAAGTATTTGAAAGTTCTATTACAACATTATTCGATTACATGGAACAAAAAACAAATGAATATGTACCGAATGAAATGAATTTAGAAGAAAATGACCTAATGATAAATGGAACAATTTCTTTTAATACAAATCAAGATTTAGGAGAACTAGAAGACTTAAAAAATTATTCAGTAGATTTAGAAATAGGAGTTTCTTTAAAAAATGAAATTTTAAAAGCAAATATAGGACTATTAGAAAATAGCCAAGATTTCTTAGCAGCAAACGTTTTTGTTCAAGATGGACATGCTTACATAAAAATGCCAGAACTATTAAATGAAACTATAGATAATGGAGAATACGATTGGGATTCTTCTGTCAGTGTAACAAGTCCAACTTACACAAAAGAAGATTACTTAACAATCATTCGTGGAACAAAAGAAATGTTAATAGCGAGCATTAACAAAGAAAAAATTACAACTCAAAAAGACATTACATTAGAAGGTAGCTCTGAAAAAGTAACAGAAATTACATATGCAATTGATAAAGAAACATATAACGAAATGTTAAATAGTTTCTATAATTACATGACTAATCATAATGACTATGTAGAAGCATTAGCTAAAGTCACCAGTAGTGATGCAGAAACAATTTTAGAAGCAGTGGAAGAAGTTAGAGAAAATAATTCTTATGAAGGTGGTATTAAAATTAGTATTTACACTAAGGGATTACAAAACGAAATAATAGAAGCAGTCATTGACGATGGAGAAACCTCTATAAGAGTAAAAATTGATGGTGATAAATACACTTTATTAAACAATAATAATAGCTTTACACTAAGAGAAGAGGATAACATTCTAACAATAGATTATGATGTAGAAGATTACACAGGAACAATAACAATTGAAAATAAAGGTGCTAAAGAAAATTCAAATGCATATACGGTAAATGTGCTTATGAACAATGAAGATGTATCTTTTGAACTCGCTATGGATCTTGGAACAAACTATGATGCCAATCTAGAAAAAGAAGAATTAGGAACAGTAATAGATATCAATGCTTTAACAGAAGAACAAAGTGCCACAATCTTAAACAATTTACTGACAAAAATAGAAGGAACTCCATTTGAAACCCTTTTACAGTATTATATCATCTCACAATCTGATGATACTGATAATAACTATACTTACTAAAATTACGAAACGGCTTAACAAAATAAAGCCGTTTTTAAAAATCTAAAAATTATGACAAGAACTCTTTACTCTTTTAAAGCTAAGAAATTTCTAAAAAAAATTGCAAAAAAAGATTGACAAACTAGGAACTTTCGATTAGTATATAATCACCAATTCACTTGAGAAGGCGAATTGGTGCTAGTATCACACTAGTCAACCCCTTTTTATTCTTTTAAGGAAGAGCCTTCAGGGGGCTCTTCTAAGTTGTCAACAAAAATCTATCAAACACTGGTAGATTTTTTTCTTTTCTAGAAAATATTTAGTATAATAGATGTGGTGAAATATATGGACTTACAACAGTTAAAAGGGGTAGGAGGAAAAACAATTGAACACTTCTATCAAGCAAATATTTACAATTTAGAAGAACTAGTCTCTTACTACCCTTATAAATATCAGATTTTACAGCCCGATACTTTAGAAGACCCTGATGAAAAAGTAACACTTACTATCAATGCAACTGTTACAGATCCAGGAAAAGTATCTTATATTCGTAAAAATTTTAATTCATTACGTTTTAAAGTAGAAAGTTATGGGAAAATTATCAACGTAACAATTTTTAACCGTGCTTTTTTAAAAACACATTTAAAAGTGGGAAAAGAAATTACATTAATTGGAAAATACAATAGTAAAACAAATACCTTTACAGCCAACGATATCAAGTTATCCAAATTAGAAGGTACTGAAATTATCCCAGTGTACCATTTAATTAAAGGCTTAAAAAATAATACCTTGCATACCTTGATAAAAGAAGCTTTAAAAGAAGCTGGAGTAGCAGAATATATACCAGAAAGATATCAAGAAAAATACAAACTCCTTCCTAAACATGAAGCATTAAAAAAAATTCATACACCAGAAAATACAGAGGATATAAAAGAAGCAAAAAAAACACTAATTTATGAAGAACTATTTATATTTATGTTTAAAATACAATACTTAAAATTACTAAAAGAAAAAGAAGTAGGAATAAAAAAAGAGTTTCCCATGGAAGCAGTGGAAGACTTTATTGCAACCCTTCCATTTATGCTAACCAATGACCAAAAAAAAGGAGTATTAGAAAGCCTTCAAGATTTATCTTCTCCTAAAAAAATGAACCGTCTTTTACTAGGAGATGTTGGTTCTGGAAAAACAATTGTCGCGACCGTTTTATTATACGCCAATTACTTAGCTGGTTTTCAAAGTGCCTTTTTAACTCCGACAGAGATTTTAGCAACCCAACACTTTTTATCCATAAGAGAACTATTTAAAAAAACAGAAATTCATATCGAATTGTTAATTGGAAGTATGACCAAAAAAGAAAAACAAAAAATTGTTGAAAAAGTAAACAAAGGAGATGTCGATATTTTAATAGGAACGCATGCAATCCTTTCTGAAAAACTTGTATTTCCTCATCTTGGATTAATTGTGACAGATGAACAACATCGTTTTGGAGTTTCCCAAAGAGAATTCTTAGGAGTGAGAAACGAAGTACCTGATATGCTTTTTATGAGTGCTACTCCAATTCCAAGAACGTATGCCTTAACTATTTACGGGGATATGGATACGACCTTAATAAAAGAAAAACCTCAAGGAAGAAAAGACATTATAACAAAAGTGGTCAAAGAGTCAAATCTAAAAGAAGTATTATTAAAAATTTTAGAAGAAATAAAACAAAATCATCAAGTATACGTTGTAGCCCCAATGATTGAAGAAAATGAAGATACAAACTTAAAAGATGTTTACTTATTAAAAGAAAAATTTGACTTAGCATATCATAGCAAAATACCTATAGGTGTGTTGCACGGAAAACTAAAAAAGAACGAAAAAGAAAGTGTCATGCAAGAATTTAAAACTGGTCGGACAAAGATACTAATTTCTACCACTGTAGTAGAAGTAGGAGTAGACGTAAAAAACGCAACTGTGATGGTCATATTTAATGCTGAACGTTTTGGCCTTGCAACCCTCCACCAATTAAGAGGAAGAGTAGGAAGAAACGATTTACAGTCTTATTGCTACTTAATTTGTAACGAAGAAAAAGAACGACTAAAAGTACTAGAAGAGAGTAATGATGGCTTTTATATTAGTGAAAAAGACTTTGAATTTCGTGGGGAAGGAGATCTATTTGGTACCCGTCAAAGCGGTGATATGACATTTAAAATTGCTAATTTAAAGAGAGATTACAATGTTTTATTAGCCGCTAAAAAAGATGCCCAAGAATTTTTAGAAACAAAAAATTATGAAAAAGATTTCAAGTATCAAAAAATTATCAAAGAAATTGATTTTACTAATTGACAAATTTCAAAATCCATAATATATTTTATATAGCATAGCAATTACGCTATGCCGATACACATTCACGATGAACTGAGTGTGTGTCTACAAACCCCCTGAAAGGAGCCTTATGGCTCCATTTTTTGTTAGATAGATATATTTCTTAAGTGCAAATATTTTCGGTTTCAAAGTGCAAATTTTGCACTTTGAAAGAGCAAGCTATATTGAATGTAATTAGAAAAAATAGAACTATCAAGCAAGAAGAAATTGCTCACATTATCGGTAAATCATTAAGAACTGTAAAAACAAGAATGATTGAAATGCAAGAGAAAGGTTTAATAACTAGAAAAAGCGGAAAAAGAAATGGAGAATGGGAAATTTTATAACATATGATATTATTTTAGGGGCTACCATAAATCATTTTGTGTCACGACAGTCCCATTTTGTTTGCATAAATTTAAATTAGTAATATAAATATTTAAATTTTAATAAACTACACTAAAATGCCACAGAAGAAAAATTATGGATTTTGTAAGTATGATGTATGAATTTGGATCGGTTACAATAAATTAGACAAAAAAGATAAGCGTAATGTATAATAAAAATGGAAAGGAAGTCTTATGAAAGAAAAAATAGTGATATTTGATTGGGGTGGAGTAATAGAAAGTCATGAAAATGGTTCTAAAGAACTTCAAGATGCTAAAATAAACTTAATTAAGAAATATAGTCCCGACATGAAGGAAGAAGAAATATTAAAAAAATGGTCATATCAACTAGAAAATGGATTATGGATTAGTGAGACAAGTGATTGGCTAGCTATCAAAAAATGGCTCCAGAACTTAGAAGAGAAAATGAATATTTCAGTTCCTTTAGAAGAGTTTGCGTCTTCTTATAAAGAAGCATTTCAAAGTATATCCTATTACCGAGATATAGTAGAATATGCTTATTCCATAAAAGAAAAATGTCTGATAGGATTACTTTCCAATCTTTCTATGTTGGACTATGAAAGATTAACAAAACAAGTAGACCTAACAAGATTTGATAAAGTTTATTTATCTTTTGAACTAGGGTGTAGAAAGCCAAACAAAGAAATTTATGAATATGTCATGCAAGATTTAAAATGTGATATCGGTGATATATTGTTTATCGATGATGATACAACAAACATTACTATGGCAAAGAAATATGGCTGGAATACCTGTCAAGCTTATGGTTATGAGTTAGAAAAAATCAAAACGAAAGTTCAAGCCTTTTTAGAAAACAATAAAAAAATGTAAACTCTTTAATAAGAAAAAAGTTTACAGTGATATTCTTCTAACAACCCATTAACCTCAGTAAGTTTATAAATTTTATGAATAAAACAAAAACGAATAATTAAATCATAATAATTATTTTTAGGAAGAGAATAAGAAGCGCTATCCAAAAGGCGAACGATCTCTTCCTCATTTAATTCTAAAGCAAACCCTAATAAAAGAATTGTTTCTTTACTAGGATGATAATTCTTATCACTTCGTATCTTAGAAAATAATCTACGGTCAATATGAACTTTATTGTATACATCACTATCTCTTAAATTTCTTTCGTCAATAAATTGAAAAAGCATAGTTTGAAAGTCACTATAACGTTCTTTTTGCTCTACATATTCAGAAATATTAGAAGAAAGAACCTGAGCTTGCTTATCACTATCATTTTGAAGTTCCACTTCTTCATCATAAAATACCCTTTTCTTACTTATCACAAAAGACGCTTTTTTCTTTTCTAGAAGTAAATTTTCTTTGATATATTTTTGTAATAAATTTTTCATAATTGTCTCCTTTTAAGCGACCTGTTCTTCGCATAAATATCATATCATGATATCAGAAATTTTGCAGAAAAGAACTACAAAATTTCAAGGAGGGAGAAATTATGAAAAAGAAAACAGAAATGGATATTGTCCTTTTATTAGATCGCAGTGGCTCAATGAAAGGAGTAGAAAGTGATACAATTGGTGGATACAATAGTTTTTTAGAAAACAACAACTATAACTATGCGAAAGTGACAACAATTTTATTTGATAATCAATACGAAATAGTAACAAATAGAAAAAATATGAAAGACGTCCTACCTCTAGATAGCTCTACATACTTCGTAAGAGGTACCACAGCGCTTTATGATGCTATAGGAACAGCAATAACAGAACTAGATAAACAAAATCCCAAAATGGTTTTGTTTGTAATTACAACAGATGGATTAGAAAATGCTTCTAAAATGTACAATAAAGAACAAATAAAAGAATTAATAGAAGCCCATAGTGATTGGACATTTATGTATATCGGAGCAGATATCGATTCCTATACAGAAGGAACAAGTATTGGTATTCAAGAAAAAAATATTGCAAACTATCAAAAAAGCAAAGAAGGAGTCAGAAAGTTGTTTAAAACACTAGAAAAAACATCAAAAGTATTTTATGAGGAAAATGCCATTTCAGAAGATTGGAAAAAGGATTTAGAACAAGAAAAAAAGATTATAGGCTAGATTTAAATACCTATAATCTTTTTAATGATTCATCAATTTCAAATAATTGGTAAGGTTCAATATGAAGTGCATTAGCCAGTTGAGCAATATTTTTAAATTGAACCCCGTAATGTCCATTTTCAAGCATACTAAGAAAGACAATCGAACAATTTAATATTTCTGCAAGCCTTTGTTGGGTCAGATTTCTTTGGATTCGATACTTCTGGACATTTCCTCCAAATATTTTCATCAATTCTTCATTTGTTAACTGTTTTTCTATTACTACCATATACATCACAATAAAAGTTTAATAAGAAAAAGTGAAGAAGAACAGAAAGTACAGCTTTAATAAAAATCAAAAATATTGAGACAGAAAGAGTGCATTTTTAAGCTCAATTTTAAGCAAGAAAAAAAATATTGAATAATTTTGTAAAAAAAATCAAACAAAGCTTGAAAAAAATATACAATTTTGATATTCTGTTATTGTAGAGAGGAGATAAATGAAATATATGGAAAAAAAGAATATGGTCTTGTTAACTGTTATAGCAGTAGCTAC
>DVGF01000020.1 GCA_018712835.1 Candidatus Ventrenecus stercoripullorum | reverse complement strand
AGTATTCATTTCTTAATTGCCCTTTTTTTACACTCATCAAAAAACACATCCTTACTTCTTGATATCTCCATTATATCAAATTCTGGATGTGTTTTCTTACCTTACTTCTGATTTTCGGTCAGTCTCCCCCCCGTCAAGATTTTCCGAAAAAAAACGATGATTTTCATCACCGTTTCTTATTATACATGGTAAATTTTGTTCTTCTTAGTTACTAAGTATAATACAGCAGCTAATCCGATTCCACCAATAATTACAGCATATGGTAGGAATGAACCTGTTTGAGGATTTTCTGGATTTTCACATTGAGCAGTATATTCTTCTTCAGTACATACAGTACCGTCAGCACAATAATAAGTATCTCCATCGATTGTACAAGTTGGGTTTTCTGGTGTTTCTGGAGTAGAAGCAGTACTTAATCCAATTGTACAAGTATCAGTTGATGTAGCAGAAGTAGCATCTAAAGTAATTGTTGCAACTAAAACATTTCCATTTGCAACTCCTGAAGATGCAGTTACACCAGTAGAATTTGTTAAATTAATACTGATTGTTCCATCACCATTTTCAGTCGCAGTTCCTGTCCAACCGCCACTTCTATTTGGACTTATCATATGAAATTTGAAACTAGAGTTTGATAATGTTAATGTTGCATTATAGTTGTTTACAGTTCCTTCTGTTACTTTTAATCCTAAATAGATTATTGTGTTTGCTCCATTGTTTACAATTGTTACTGTATTTCCATTTAGTGTAGTTTTTGACTCATCAAATGTTTTTGTAGACTCTACATAACCATCTGATGATGCACCAAAGATTTGACCACTAGCGGCAGATGCACGTAATGGGCTTACTAGTATGCAAAACACTAAAAGAATACTCAATACAAAACTTTTCTTTTTCATAATAAACCTCTTTTCCTTTTTTTATTATGGTTTAATTATACCATAAAAATACAATATTTCTACATATTTTTTATTTTTTTACACACTTTACATTTTTTACCTTTATTCTTTATATTTTGCGATAAAATGTAGGCCATGAACTACTTTTATTTTTTCGCCAGGTTGATAGAGTTTATTATCCCCTGTGTTTAACCAACCTATAAAATTTTCTTCTTTTTTTGGCTTTGGTAATATGTATTCACTTTCATATTCTTTTAAGTAATTTTGCTAATTTTTTTCCGTCACTTCGTCATCACTAGTTGTTACCATCCATACAACATTTTTATCATCATTTTTCATTAGTGGTACGGTGTTTGATAAATCTAAAAGTTCTCCGATGTAGCTAATATCTAGTAAGCCATGTTTATATACATTTTTTCCTTCTGCCATGCGATATCCATCATATAAATATTTTGGAAATACATCTTTTAGTTCTTCGTAGGTAAAGAAATCTTTAGTAGCTAGGTAATCGGTTCTTTTTTGTCCCCATGTTAAATTTTCTGTAAAATCATATAAATATGTAGTAACAATTGTACCATCAGTTGTTAAAAAATTATTGGCTAATATATTATGGTATCTAGTTGAAGATACATGGTAATATGTAATATTTTCTTTCATTGTTTTGATATCGGTGATTGTTACTACTTGTTTTTCTCCCTGTGCATTTATTTTTATTATATTTGCACCGATATGGTAGTTCTCGGTATCAGCTGTTGATATGAAACTCATAGTGTCTTTGCTAAATACAGAGTGCGGTCCATATGTTTTTAGAATACTACCATCACTAAAAGTCGTTTCTAGATAGTATGTTGCTTCTTTTGGTTTTTCTATCCAAATTGGGTATTCATAAGTTACTCCACCATTTTCATGGTCATAAACCATTAATAGATCATCATACTGAATATCTTCAATATTTTTTTCTGTTCCATCTGCAAGCATAACTTTGTACTAAATTATTGTCTCTCATAAACTTTTCTACTTTTCTTGCGATATCCATGTATACCTCATCTCCTCTATATTTTTCTTTTAATTCTTCTATCGTAAGTTTTAAACTTAAAAATTCTCCAAATTTTCTAACTTCTTCATCCATATTATAGTTGGTGTTTGTAATATTTTCAAGAATGACATGATACGATGTATATAAATCATGTTCTTCTAATTCTTTGCAACTTGTTGTAAATGTTAAAATAGGTTCTTTCACTTTAAAATGATTAAAGCTATCAATATTCACTAATATTACTTTCTTATAGACTTCTGCATTCACAAGAGTAGAACTTACCAACGTTGCATAAGAATATAAAGAATTTTTACGAAATAAATTCTGATAATAACTATCATTAATTTCAATAATGATGGTTGTATCTTTTAAAATACACATCACATCACTGATTTTTCCTTTTTCTTGTTTATTGTTCTTTGGTATTTCTCCGCCAACAAACAAAGCATTTTCAAATTTTCTTTTGGGAATATGAGTAATTCCACTTAAGAAACCAATCACTTCTTCTCGTGCTTCTTTGCTTCTAATAATACTTTTTGCAAGAGCATCATTCATAAGATTAATCTCTTTTGTCTTTAATAAAGTAGAACTCATAAAAGTTTCCCTCCTTTTTATGACTTCCTATTCTAAAGACAGAACAGTCATAATACAATGAGAGGTTTTGACATCTTTTGTCGAATTCATTGTTTGTAAAAATTTTCTTACCAAAAACTTTTTTTATTATTACCCTATACTAATAATATACAAGAAAAGTTTCTTATTTCCTTTTTATTTTGATGATTTTTGTCATACTTTTGTTTTTTTCTTTTAATTTCTTCAAAATATGTTATTATATTAATAGAAAGATAAATTGGTGGTAGAATTATGAAAAAAATCATAATACATATACAAAATAATAATCTTATTTTTTCTTATAAACACAATCAAACAGTTCGTGAGGACTTAATTAACACCAATATTATTAGTGATAGTGAGCTTATTTTTAGTGATGATTATATTTTGACAAATAAAAAACTTGTCATTCCCTTCTTTAAAGAGCTATGTGACATGAATGCTATTGATACTTTGGTTTTTCAAAATAGTAAGTTAGCTATTTTTATGATTGAATTATTTAAAAATATTAAGATTAAAAAAGTAAAAATCAAAAAAGAAGAAAGTGTTCCCTATTCTTTTTGTGAATTGTTGGTAAGTCTTAAGACTATTACGGAACTCGATTGTTATTCTATTGCTAATTTTATTTTAGAATATTTAGATAAACATCATATTAAAGTTACTACACACAGTGAAATTTTTTATATGTCACCTTTTATTCAAGAAAATGGATTAAATGATTATTCTAAAATGTTTTATAAGAAGCAAATTAAAATCAATCATGTTTTTACTGAAGAAGATAAGAATGACTTTGTTACATTTTTAAAAATTAATCGTTATTTACGTGTACTTTCTTTTATGGTTTATGATAGAGAAAATATAGAGTTTTGTTTACAGGCTTTAAAAGATTATCGGTTTAAAAATGTTTTACTGGAATTGTATGAAAATATTTCTAGTGCTGATGATATCTCTTATCTAAAACTTTTAAATAAGAAATATAAAAAAAACAAATTTGTCATTGATTTGGTTTATTCGGATGAATATTTATCCAATAATATCATGAAACAAATTTGTCTTAATACTTTGCGGTTGTGTGGGATTATCTTAGTTTGTCTTTTAGTTGGAACAGTTGGTTATATTATGGCTAGTAATTATTTTGCTATGCAAGAAGTTACTTCTATTAGTGATGTTGTTGCTGATACGATTGATAATGCCAATGAAGAAGAAATTCCAGATACTGATGAAGAAGAATATCCTATTAAAAATAAATACATTGCTTCTCTTTTGACGATTAATCCTGATATTGTTGGGTATCTAAAAGTGAATAACACTAATATCGATTATCCGGTTGTTCAAGGACAAGACAATCAATATTACTTAAGAAGAAATTTATATCAAGAGGACGATAATAACGGATGGATTTATATGGATTATCGTAATTCTGATAAAATTTTAAATGATAATACGATTATCTATGGACATAATATGTATTACAGTGGTGTGATGTTTGGTACTTTGCATCGTGCTTTAAATTCTTATTGGTATACAAACCCTGAAAATTTAGTTATTCAATTTGATACGATGTATGAGTCTATGTCTTGGCAAATTTATTCTATTTATACTATTCCTAAAACGAGTGATTATTTAAGAGTTTCTTTTAAATCTCCAGAAGATAAAATGAATTATATTTCAATGACGAAAAATCGTAGTATTACTGATTTTGGTATTGAAGTTACAAGTGATGATTATCTTCTTACTCTATCTACTTGTACAGGAGATAATGAAAGATTAGTTGTTCATGCTAAGCTTCTAGAGAATACGGAGTCATAAGTTCTAAGTTTTTTTGATATCTTTCATCATAAGGATTTAAATTGATGGCTTCTTTTACAAGTTCAATGGCTTCTTTGTAATGTCCTGTATAGAAGCTTGCTAAAGAGTATATATCGTAAAATGCATCATTCCAAGCAAATTCTTCGTTAATGTAGGATTTGCTTTTTTCTGTTATGGAGCTTGCTTTTTGCATATTTTCATAGGCTTCTTGATAACGTTCTTGTTTTAAGTGGAGACTAGCAAGTTCTATATAGCCTTCTCTTAAGTAAGGAGCTTCTTGAATGGAACGCTCATACCAGTTTTCTGCTTCTTCTAAGTAGCCTTTGGCTTCATAGGCTCTTCCTAGAAATCTCATGGATGCACAGCGTTCGTCTTTCCAGGTTGCGTTTTTACAAGCTAGGTGTTTGTGTAATGTTTCGATGCATTTATCCCATTTTTGGTAGTACATGTACTCTCTTCCTAAATAATGTAGGTTTCGATCGTTGTCAGGTTCTTCTTCGACACTAATTTCTAATAATGGTAAGTAAGAGCTCCTTGATTTAGTAGCATCCGGATAATGATTTAAGGTAATTGGTACTTCGATTTCTTTTTCTGGTACTTTGGAGACTAATATTTCATGAACTGGATGTTTCCAATGGTAATCGGTACGGTTATGAATTTTGTTAATCCAGAAATTTACACGAGGACGATTTTCTTCATCTAATTTCCAATTGTAATTATAACGAGCTCTGGTAGGTCGTTCTGTTAGCCAGGCTTGTTCTAGTTTATCGCGCCACCCGCTTTCAAACACCTCATCTAAATCTGTGCAAACACATACGTCTGTGTCTTGGGGAACATAAGATAAGGCTTTGTTTCTCGCTGTATCAAACCGCCATGGATAAAAGACTTGTTCATAGACTTTTACTCCTAATTCTTTTAATTTTTCTACGGTGTTATCTGTTGAGCCTGTGTCCAGTACAATGATTTCGTCTGCCTCTTTCATGGAATTTACCCATCTTTCGACAAACTGACTTTCATTTTTGCTAATTGCATACACCACAATTTTTAACTTTTCCATATTTCACCTCATCATAGTGTATGCAAAATAGAAAAAGAATTTAAAAAAAACTTACCGATTGGTAAGTCTTGTTTCATTAATTTGTTCCAATATCACAACCATTAGGGAATAGAGCTTCAATTTCTGTTTGTGTTGTTGGGAATACACTTAAATTAAATTCTGTTGCTAAAGCAGTTGTATCTGCATCTGACATGATTGTAATTTCTAGATTGTAAGAGTCAAATGTTGCTATTCCTGTTGTGTTATTTAAAGAACCATTGGCTCTATATTCTCTGATTGCACTACTATATGCTGCTTCATCTTCATAAGTGTATGTTACTAAGTTTTTAGCATTGTAAAGGGTTCCTGATGCATCAATTGCAAAGCGATAAGATTTTTCTGTTGTTGTATCATCAGACGCACAATATAAATAAGTTTGAGGTGCATTGTCTGCTACGGTTAAAGTACCTGTTACTGTTGTTTCGTTTTCATATTCATCGCTAATGGTAATTTCTACTTCTTGAGTTCCTACTGCACTTGTATCTACTGGATTTACAAAGGCAAATGTGCAATTTGCAATATCCTCATCAATTCCATAAATGAAATCTTGTGGAGTTACTTCTTCTCCAGGAGAAACGATAACTTCTCTTACGGTTGCAAAAGGTGCACTTGTATCAGTTACCGTAACTGTTTGTGAAGCTGTTTCATTACCGCAGGATACTGTATATTGATAAGTTCCTACTGTTAATGTATCTAAATCTGTTTCTACTGTACATGAATTAATGTCATAATTTGTAACAGTCGCAAAGTTTGAAGCTATTAATTCTACTGCTAATCCTCTTTCTACTTCTGTTAAAGTTGGAGTAATTCTAACAGATGCACTTGTTGTTTCTTTGCTCATTACTAGTACATAGTATAGGCCAAATCCAACACCAGCAATCAATACTACAATTAAGATAATTAAAGCTGCTTTATTGTTTCCTTTTTTCTTCTTCTTTTTTGTGTCTTCTGGTGGCAATGGTGGAGGTGTTGGTACACCCATCATATCGATTGGATTATTCATTGGTGTTGCCCCTACTTGGTTCATTTCCATTGGGTTTGCATTCATATTTGGATCCATACCCATTCCTTGGTTATTTCCAAAGGCATTATTATTCATGTTCATGTCACCAGGACTCGTCATTCCCACGTTTTGATTTAAATTGGTATTTTCATTTAATGGTGTAGACATCAATGGTTCTGGTGCAGCAGGTGTTTGCATAGTTGTTTCTGGCATTGGTGTTACGACTCCTTCTGGTTGTAAATTGATGTTTTCCATAGGATTTACGCTTGGTTGTGGGTTTGTGTTCTCCACAGGAGGTGGAGTTGGCATAGAAAACGCACTGCTATCTGGCATAGGATTTTGAGCCATAGTTTGTGGTTCTGGTGCCACCGGTTGAGCCATCGTTGTTGGTTCTAAAGTTACTGGTGGAACAGGTGATACTGTTTCATTTGTAACTGGTGAAACTGGAGCAACCGGTTCTTGTGGAACTGGAGATGATGGTATTTCTGGCTGTGGTGGTACTGGGTTTGGTGCCATTCCTCCTAAATTCATATTTGTTCCATTTGTATTATTTTGATTAAGATTGTTATCCATAAATATCCCTCTTATTCTATGTGTTAATTATACTAATTTTTTTGCTAAGTTGCAAGAAAAAAATATATATGACGGAGTCTAAATTTATCGGATGGCATAAAAAAAGAAAGAACTCAGTGGTATAATATACCTATAAACATAATCAAATAAAGGAGTTCTTTCTATGAATATATTACCACAAATTTTGAAAATTTCATCAA
>DVGF01000001.1 GCA_018712835.1 Candidatus Ventrenecus stercoripullorum | reverse complement strand
ATCAAATTTACTAAGCATTTTATCTTTCTTTTTCTCCTCTAACATTTGATTATATAGAAATCTTGTACATCCAAACGTTTTATGAATGAGTACTTCTTGTTCTTTCGTAGGATAAAGCCGAAACTGATAAGTTTTTGTAATTTTCATATGTTGCATCACCTCGTTGATTAACAAGATTATACAACACGAACACGTGTTTGTCGATCGTAAATTGCAGGGTATTGTATTACTTTCCTGTTATATAAAAAAATCGAAGTAGTCTGCTTCGGTTTTTTTAATAGTTAGTAATGGTTCTTAAATCGGTAATGAAATCATTCATAATTGTGAAGTATGTTTCGTTATTTTTTCTATCTTCTTCTGTTAGGGTATTCATCATGTTTACTACAACTGCTTCACCACCATTATTTGTAATTTGGTTGATTAAATCATTTGTTGTTTCCGTGTTTTCTACAAGTAGATATTTGTAAGTTCCAGATTTAAAGTTGTTTTGTAATGTTGTAAGACTTGCAGAAGATAATTGGTATTCTTCTAGAGAAATCACTGTGAAACCATAATCTTCTAGGAATTTAAACACACTAGTCGATGCGACAATCGTACTATGACCATGGTCTTTTGCATCTTTTGCTATGGCTCTGATATTCGCATCCATAATTGATAAATCTTCTTCTAGTGTATCATAGTTATCTTCAATTTCTTCGTTGATGTATTTGGTACCAATTTGGTCTTCTAAGTTATCTTTGATATTCGTTGCAAGCATTAAGTAGTTGCTAGGACTAAGCCATAATTCTTCTGGTCCATAATTATAACGTAGGCTGTAAGCAGCATCGATTACTTTTAGATTTTTGTTTTCGTTTACTAAATTTCTAGCAATTTGGGTTTCATTTGTTGTGCCATTGTAGACAAAGATTGTTCCGTTACTGTAATCTTCTACTTGTTTCTCTGTTAAAGTATATTCTTCGATGTTTGTGCCATCTGGATAGATAGAAGTGATACTTGCGTGATTTCCATATAAGACTTCTGTTAAGTATTCAATTGGATAAGAAGTCGCATATATATTCGCATTGTCGTCAATTCCACATCCTGTTAGTCCAATCACACTGCAAGCTAGTAGTAACCCTTTTAATATTCTTTTCATTTTTCCACATCCTTCACTAATGGTTGATAACCGTATATGCCGCCTGGACGACATTTTAAAATTCTTTTGCATCCTAGTTTGATGCCTTTTAATACCCCGTAAGTTTCAATTGCTTCAATCGTGTATTCACTGCAAGTGGGAGTACAACGACAAAAGCTATGACTTGATAAGGGAATGCACTGATAAAAACGTATTAAAAAAATGATTAGTTTCTGCATAGCATCACCTAACGGTATTTTACTACAAAAAAGGCAACTTGTAAAACAATCTTTTATTATGTATAATGTTTAGGGAGGTAACAAAATGAACTTTTTAGATTTTTTTAAGAAATATCATATTGATATTAAAGATGAGAGTCGTATGCAAATTGCCTTTACTCATAGTTCTTATTCTAATGAACAACATACAAAGAATTATGAAAGATTAGAGTTTTTAGGCGATGCAGTACTTCAACTTATTATGAGCGAGTATTTTTATTTAAACACTCATTTAGACGAGGGAGAGATGAGTAAGAAAAGGGCTAGTTTTGTTTGTGAACATGCGCTTGCTACTTATGCCAAGGAAATAGGTTTAAATAAATATATTCGAGTAGGACATGGGCAACAACATAATGTGAATGATACAATTATTGCTGATGTCTTTGAAAGTGTATTAGGGGCTATTTATTTAGATTGTGGGTTTGAGACAGCCAAACGTTATGCAGAGGAAATTATTCTTCCTTATGTAGAGAAAGATGTGCATTTTTTAGGAGATTATAAATCTTTGTTACAAGAAATGGTTCAGACAGATAAAAAAAGTTTGTCTTATGAGCTTGTCAGTGAATCAGGCCCTGCCCACGACAAGAGTTTTACCGTGAATGTGGTTATTGATCATATTGTTTATGGAACGGGAACGGGAAAAAGTAAAAAAGAAGCTGAACAAAAAGCAGCGTTTGATGCGTATCAAAAAAGAGCGAGGTAAAAGATGAAATTAAAGAGTATTAGAGCATTAGGGTTTAAATCTTTTGCAGATAAAGTTGATTTAGAATTTAAGACAAGTATTACTGCGATTGTTGGACCAAATGGTTCTGGAAAAAGTAATATTGTGGATGCCGTGCGTTGGGTATTAGGTGAGCAGTCTGTTAAAAGTCTTAGAGGTTCTGGTTCCATGAGTGATGTTATTTTCTCTGGTAGTGAGACAAGGCCACCTTTTAAAAGAGCGGAGGTATCGCTTACTTTTGATAATACGGTACATTATTTGAATACAGATTTGGTCGATGTCGAAGTAAAACGTATCTTGTATTATACTGGTGAGAATGAATATTTTATTAATAATGCTAAGGTTCGATTAAAAGATATTACGAATTTGTTTTTGGATAGTGGGATTGGCAATGACTCATTTAATATTATTAGTCAAGGTAATATTGAGTCTATCGTGAATTCTAAACCACAAGATAGAAGAGTAATTTTAGAAAGTGCCGCGGGAGTTTTAAAATATAAGACACGGAAATTAGAAAGTATGAGAAAACTTGAAAAGACAAAGGACAATATTGAAAAAGTGGATTTGGTCATTCAAGAATTAGAGGAAAATGTTCATGCTTTACAAGGACAAAGTGAGCTAGCTCAAAAGTATCTTGGTTTTAAAGAAGAATTAGAAGATTTAGAAATTGCTTTGACTACGTATGATATTACTGAGTTAAACCGTGAATATGAAAAGGTTTCTGCTGAGGTAAAACGGTTAGAAGAAGAAAAAGAGCAGTTAGAGTTTAAAAATGGAAAAGATACTTCTAGTATGGAAAAATTAAAAGTAGATTTGTTACATTTAGAAGAGGAAATTGCTCAAAAAAACAGTGAGTTTATTCTTGTAAATGATGAGTTGTCTAAATTGAATAGTCAAAAGACTTTGTTTTTGGAACGACAAGACTATGAAGTGGATGCAGAAAAGTTGAATGAAAGCTTTTTAAAGTTAAAAGAAACGGAATTGTCTTTACAAAAAAGATTAGAGTCTCTTTTAAAAGAGAAAATGGATTTGGAAAGTAAGTTAAAAAGTTATCATGAGGAAAAAGCATCTTTAGAAGAGAAGATGAGTTTGTTTGCTGTAAAATATGGGTCTTTAAAAAATGATTTAGAACAAAAGAGAAAGGTAATTTTTGCTTTACAAAATCAAATAGAGATTTTAGAAACTAATTTAGAGAATGATGTTACACTTCCATATTCTGTAAAGAACGTTTTGAATAATCCACGACTTACAGGAATTCATAATACTATCGGTAAAGTGATTGAAACGGATCCAGAATATGTGGTTGCTCTTGATGTGGCTTTAGCTTCTTCTAGTAATTTTATTATTACGAGTGATGAGAATTCGGCTAAAAAGGCAATTACCTATTTAAAAGAGAATAAACTAGGAAGAGCAACTTTCTTTCCAATGAGTGTTATAAAACCTAGAGAATTACCACTTTCTGTGATAGAGAAAGCACAAGGGGTTCCAGGATTTATCGGAGTTCTTAGTGATTTAGTTCGTTATGACAAGATTTATGATGCGATTATCAAAAATCAATTGGGAACAATTTTGGTTGCTAAAGATTTGGATGCTTGTAATCAGTTAGGTTCTCTTTTGGAATATAAATATCGTGTTGTTTCTTTAGAAGGAGATATTTTGCATACAGGAGGGTCTTTAACAGGAGGTTCTTTAAAGAAACAAAATAGTAGTTTTAAAATGAAGCAAGAGTTGGATAGTAAGAAAGAAGAACTTGCGAGTGCTTTGGAGTCTTTACATTCTTATGAAGACAAGATGAAGGAATATGAAGAAGAGAAAAGTAATCAGGATGTGAGTCTAGGTGAGTTAGATAAAACGATTACGATTACTGCGGAGCTTATTTATCGAAAAAATATTACGTTAAAGGATGCAGAAGCAGAATTAGAAGAAGTACGTACGCGTATTGAGGGAGCAGAACAAGTAAAAGAAAACAAGATGGAAAGTGCTTTTGTTGCTTTGTTAGAACAAATTAAGGATAAAGAACTTCTAAAAGAAAATTTAGAAAGAACGATAGAGAACCTTAAAAAAGATAAGAGTGATTTGTCTTCTCGTATTGCATCTTTGGAACAAGAGTATCGCCTAAAAAACAGTGTCTATCATAAAGTAGAACAAGAGTTAAGAAATTATGAAGTAACACTTGGAAAGTATGATACAAAGATGGATTATTTGCTTAATTTGTTAAGTGAATCTTATGAACTTACTTATGAGAAAGCAAAAAGAGAGTATACGCTTGAAATAGAAGTAGAACTTGCTCGGACAAAGGTTACTTATTTAAGAAAAGAAATGAATGCTTTAGGCGATGTCAACTTAGGTAGTATTAAAGAGTATGAAAGAGTTAGTTCGCGTTATAATTTCTTGCAAGAACAAAAGAACGATTTAGAAAAAGCTAGTGCGGAACTTCTTGGTGTTATCGATGAGATGGATGAAATCATGGTGGAAAGATTAAAGACTGCGTTTGATAAAATTGAAAAAGAATTTGCCATTGTTTTTAAGAAAATGTTTAAAGGGGGCAATGGAATGCTACGGCTTACTGACCCAGAAAATATTTTGGAAACAGGAATAGAGATTGTGGCAGAACCACCGGGAAAGAAACTTAATAGTATTGCTTTATTGTCTGGTGGAGAAAAGACTTTGACAGCTATTTCGCTATTGTTTGCTATTTTAAATGTTTATCCAGTTCCATTCTGTATTTTGGATGAGGTGGAAGCAGCGCTTGATGAAGCGAATGTTGATACTTTTGGACGTTATTTACAGAGTCAACAAGATAAAAGTGAATTTATTTTAATTACTCATAAGAAAAGAACTATGGAATATGCTGGAACGCTTTATGGAATTACGATGCAAGAACAAGGTGTTTCTAAAGTTGTCAGTGTACGGTTAGAAAGTAGGGAAGAATATGGTCAATAATCAAAAAGTATTTATATTAGGGATGGCTAAGAGTGGTTTTGCAGCAGCAAAGTTATTAGCTTCTTCTAATACGGTTGTTATTACCGATCAGAAAAGTCAAAACCCTCTAGAGTTAAGAGAGTTAGAACAATTAGGAGTTTCTTTTATTCAAAGTGAGCATCAAGAGGAGTTACTTGATTCTTCTTTTCAACTTGTTGTGAAAAATCCGGCTATTCCTGAAAAAAATCCAGTAATAGAGAAAGCTCGTAAGTTAAATATTCCGGTGATTAATGAAATGGAGCTTGCCTATCATTATTTACCAAATGGAGTGAATTTGATTGGTATTACGGGTTCTAATGGTAAGACGACAACAACGACGTTAATTGGTCGGATGTTAGAAAGTGATGGAAGACGGACCTTTGTTGGTGGTAATATTGGAGTTCCTTTTTCTTCTTTTGTTCGGGATGTTAAACCAAATGATATGGTGGTGTTAGAAGTTTCTGATCATCAGCTTTGTGATATGTATGAATTTCAGACGAATGTGAGTGTTTTGACAAATATTTTTAAAGTTCATTTGGATTTTCATGGTTCTTTTGAACGTTATAAGGAGATGAAAAAGAAAATCTTTGCTCATCATAATCGTTATCAAACGGCGATTATTAATTTAGATGATGAAGAGTCTCTTGCATTAACGAGTGATATTGAAAGTACGAAAGAATATTTTTCAAAATATCAAACGGCGACTTGTTATATTAAAGAAAATGCTATTTATTATCAAAATGAGAAAATTATTGATTTGAAAGACATTCTTTTGAAAGGTGAACACAATTATGAAAATATTATGGCAGCGATTTGTGCTGTAAAAGTATACGGTGTGGATACCAAGAGTATTGTGGATGTATTAAAGACTTTTCAAGGAGTGGAACATCGTTTGGAATATGTGGGAAAGATTGATAACGTTTCTTTTTATAACGATAGTAAGTCGACGAATGCAGAGGCAACAATTACTGCTTTAAAGTCTTTTCAAACACCAGTGTTACTTATTTTAGGCGGATTAGACCGAGGACATTCATTTGAAGAGATTGCACCTTTTATGCAACATGTAAAATATGTCGCGTGTTATGGGGAAACGAAGTTTCGTATTCAGTCTTTCTGTGCTGAGTCACACATTCCGTGTGAAGTATTTGAAAATTTAAGAGAGGCTACGACGGCTTGTTTTGTCAAATCTGAAGCGTATGACACAGTTTTATTAAGTCCTGCTTGTGCGTCATGGGATCAATATGACTCTTTTGAAAGTCGTGGGAAAGAATTTAAAGAGATTGTTAAGGAATTAGGAAGTGAATAAAATGAATATACGAGATTATCATCATATTTATATGATTGGTATTGGTGGAATTAGTATGTCAGGGCTTGCAGAGATTTTGCGAGTTTGGCATTATGAAGTGAGTGGTTCTGACCGAGTAAGTTCTTTGCAAACGGAGGATTTAAAACAACATGGTATTCAGGTTTTTATTCCTCAACAGAAGGAAAATATTACGGATGATATTGATTTGGTTGTTTATACTGCGGCGATACCACAAGATAACCCAGAACTTGTTGCTGCACGAGAAAAGAACATTCCAACGATGGAGAGGGGAGCTTTTTTGGGAGAACTTACAAAGTTGTTTTCTAAAACCATTGGTATTGCTGGAACTCATGGAAAAACAACTACAACAAGTATGGTTGCAAACTGTTTTTTAGAAGAAGGGCTTGACCCGACTGTTCAAGTAGGAGCTTATTTGAAAAATTTGGATGGAAATTACCGCGTTGGAAAAAGTGATTATTTTATTATTGAAGCTTGTGAATATAACGACTCTTTTTTGAATTTTTGTGAGGAAAGTGCGATTGTTTTAAATATTGACGATGATCACATGGAATACTTTAAGACAATGGAAAATATGTGTCATAGTTATGAAGAGTATGTTTCAAAGTTAAGTGAGCAGGGTGTTTTGGTATTAAATCATGAAGATGAAAGATGTTTGAAGTTAAAGGATTATACGAAGGCACAGGTTGTTACGATTGGAAAAAGTGATGCCGATTATACGTATCAAAATGTCTTGTATGACGAAGAAGGATTTCCAAGTTTTGATGTTTATAAGAAAGGAGAGTTCCAAGCAAAGGTAACGCTTTCTGTTGCTGGGGAACATAATATTTTCAATAGTCTTTCTTGTATTGCTCTTTGTCGGTTTTATCAAATTTCTTGGGACTCTATTCAAGAAGTTCTTAAGAAGTTTACTGGTGCTGCTAGAAGAATGGAGTATAAAGGAGTTTTTTGTGGAGCTAAAGTGTTTGATGATTATGCTCATCACCCAACAGAGGTTTTGGCAACAGCAAAAAGTATAGAAAAGAAAACATTTCATGAGTCTTGGGTTGTTTTTGAATGTCATTCTTATAGTCGACTTTTCATGCACATGGATGAGTTTTCTCATGCTTTAGAATTGTTTGACCATGTTATTGTAACTGATATTTATGCGGCAAGGGAAACCAATACTTATCAAGTGCATGAAAGCGATTTGGTTTCTAAAATCAATGAAAAGGACGAGAAAGCTATCTTTATCAGTGGTTATGATGCAATTTTAGAGTATTTGAAGAGTCATGTTCAAAAAGACGATATTGTTTTAACGATGGGAGCAGGAACTATTACGAAACTTGCTGATAAAATGATGAATGAAGCCTAAAAAAGAGAGAACTTGATTTCTCTCTTTTAAATTTCACGCATATTTTCTTGATTTTTATATGGATTTTTTGGGTCTATTTTGTCGACAAATAAGATACCGTTTAAATGGTCAATTTCATGTTGAAATGCGATAGAAATATCTTCTCTGACACGTATTTCATAAGGATGACCGTCCATATCTTGAGCTTTGACAGTCATTCTTGCATATCTTGGAACAATTCCGTCTACTTCACGGTTGACTGATAAACAACCTTCGCCTTCGCCTACAAAAATTTGTTCTTCGCTATGAGATAAGATTTTTGGATTGATGACAATGTAATTTTTAAATTTTTCTGGTTCTGTTTCTTCCACTATGACAAAGATTCGTTTCATGACACCAACTTGAACTGCGGAAAGACCCATGCCAGCTCGTAAATCATATTTTTCTCTTTCTTCTTCTATTTGACTCATTGTTAAGTAATCAATCATATCCTTAATCATTTGTTTATCTTCTTTTGATAGAGGAAATGTTACTTCTTCACTTTTTTGATGTAATCGTTTATCTTTTTCATCTAATATTGAAATATTAGGTAATTTCATCTCTTCTTCACCCCTAAACCAACGTTATTATACCATGAATCGACAAAAAAGCCAAATTGATGTTGATGGGCTTGGGCCATTTTTAGACGAGTTAAGAGATTTTGGAAGTCGGCTAAGAATAAAAGTTGTTCTTCTCTTATTAATAATGGAATTTTGGTATTGCTAAGTTCGATGTAGAATTTCTTTAAGGTATAAGATGGTTCTTTGTATAGAAAATATCTTAAAACGATGTCTCTATCAAATTTTATGTTTTTTTGGTTACAGTAGTCGTAATATTCTGTTAAAATAAATCTTTGATAAGCTGTGTATGGAAAGGCTGCTTCATAAAATGCGTTGTTGTCATAGTTTGTAAATATCTTGTTATTTTGTAATATAGCGAGACTTTGACGGATGTGTTTATAAATTGTAGTGCCAGATCTATGATATTTTGCACATAATTCTTTTACGGTGTAATTATCTTGGGTACCTAGTCCATAATAGTCTTTTATGATTGCTTGTTTTATTGGCAAACATTTTTCTAGTCCTTTGTTTATAAGATAGGGGAGTTCTATTAATTCTTCTAATGGTGGTTCTTGTTTGGATTTAGCAGTTTGTGTTATTGTTGTGCGTGCTTCTAGTTCTTTTTGGTAAGTGTTCTTTTGGTTTTCTAGAAATACTCTTAATTGGTTTTGTAATGCAGATGGTGAACTTTTTTGTTCTTGCATTTCTTTGGTGCATAGTTCCAAAGAGTCTTGAATAAAATCTTCTAATTCTATAAATTCGCGGTTGGTTTCTAAATATTCGGTGTCAATAAAACTTTTTATAGTATGGTATAGAGAATTTTTTGGAAAGGTTTCTAACATTTTACATAAAATTTGATACGCTTCTAGTTCTTTTTTTGTAAATTGTTTCATAGTTTTTCTCCTTTATGTACTGTACTATTATATTAAAAGCGGAAAAAAAGTCAAACAAAAAGACAGTTAATACTGCCTTCTTTTTAGTTATTGTTGTTTCCAAAAGTCCAACCTGCACCTATAATGATTACTAGAAGTATGAATAGAACGATCCAGATAGCTGCTCCAGCACCGCATCCTGAAGTATATCCAGCATATCCAGTGTTGTAGCAACATGGATTTTGATAACCATAGTTTCCACCATAGTATCCATTATTTCCATAATAGTACATATTTGTAACCTCCTAATCTATCTATTATAGTTTATTATTCTTTTTCTATTTTGACATCAAAAAAAGAATAATTTCGTTGTTTGTTTCTAGAAAATCCTTTTGTTTCTAAGATTTTAGAAGGGTATATTTCTTTAGATAATAGCTAAACTATTTTTATGTAAAATTAAAATTAATGAACTAGTAAAATTGATGTGGATGTCTTGCAATCAATGTAAAAAAGTTGTATCATGGATGGAGTAAAGGTAGGGAAAATCGATGACAAAGATTTATAAAGATACTTCTAGAAGTGTGAAGAATAAGTTTTTTAACAAGAAATTTTTTTTGCCCGTTGTTGCGACGTTACTTGTCGTAATTTGCGCTATTATAGGTCTTAGTTATGCATATTGGCGAATTACTTATAAACAGAATGATTTTAATACCTTAGGAGTTCGTTGTTTTGATGTTACTTTGACTAATGAAGAGAACGACATTCGTTTAGAGAATGCAAGTCCAATTACGGATGAGGAGGGAAATGGGCTAACTCCTTATACGTTTACAATTACGAATACATGTGATACTTATGCGTATTATCAGGTGAATTTGGAAGATATTTTACAGGAGGGAGTTACCAAGAGACTTAGCCATGATTATATTAAAGTATCTTTGGATGGAGGTACTCCTCAAAATTATAGCAAGTATCCTCAGGCAGAGCCGACTTTAGAAAATGCGGATTATTCGGCAAGACTAACAAGTGGAACTCTTGCTCCGGCTGGTAGTGAAGGCGATTCTAGGTCTTATGCTCTTAGATTGTGGATGGATTATGATACACCGCCTCTTCCTGAGACTATGAATGCTAGTTTCTATAGTAAAATTAGTGTTGTAGCAAGTTATATTGAAGAAGAAAAATTGAATAATGATATAGTGCTTGCATATGAGAGTCAAACAGAAGGATTTACGAATGAGAAAGAAACTATTTTGATTACAGGAACAAGTACGAATTATGATATTATTGAAGTCAGTGATGATGGAGTGACTTTTTATCCTATTACGCCAACAAAAGAACTAGAAATTACAAAAGAATATATAGAGGATGGAAATAAAGAATTTTATGTTCGAGATGAAGTTGGTAATGTAGAAAAAATAGAAATTTCTTTGGATCATTTGGATACTACTGTACCAGAGATTACAATTACTCCAGATACTGATTGGGGATTAACAAATTCTATTACGATTGGTATGAGTGATGATAAATCGGGATTGACCGGATATCAAATTACAACAACGGAAGAAGAGCCGACAGAATGGAAAGATGCCTCTGGGTCATCGTTTGATGCTTTAGAGGAAGTTTCAGACAATGGTGATTATTATATTTGGGTAAAAGATAGTGCTGGAAATATTACTCATCAAAAAGTTACTGTTGACCATATCGATAAAATTGGACCAGAAGTGGTGATTGATGCGACTACAGGAAATGGTACAATTAGTGTTGATGCAAGTGGAAGTAGTGATACCGGTAGTGGAATTAAACAATATGAATATAGTTTAGATGGAACTACTTATTATCCTTCTGAAACTAGTGAGTATACATTTACAAATGTTAGTCATGGATCTCATACTGTTTATGTAAGAGTTACAGATAATTTAGGAAATCAAAATGTTGGAACTACCGAAGTGAATGTTGTGGTAACCTATACTATTGTTTATAACGCGAATGGTGGTACTGGAGCACCAGAAAGTCAAACTAAGACACATGGCGAAGATATAACCTTATCAAGTACTGTGCCGACACGAAGTGGTGGATGGAGATTCTTAGGCTGGAGTAAAGATAGTAGTGCGATAAGTGCAACTTATAGTGCTGGGGCTACATTCAGTGAAAATGGTAATATAACACTCTATGCAGTTTGGGAAAGAATTACACATACGGTTACATATAATTACAGTCAAAACGGTGGTACAAGTGCGTCAGTGACAACTGCGACTGTTGGTGAGGGTGATGCAATTAGTTTAAGTCCAACAGCAACTAAGAGTGGATATACTTTCTTAGGGTGGAATACTAATGCGAATGCAACAAGTGCTTTAAGTAGTTTAACTATGAGTACAAGTAATGTTACGTTGTATGCAATTTACCGAAAGACGTTGACGGTTACTTATAAAGATGGTGCTGGAACAACAAGTAATTCTGCTTATGCTTATAACAATGCAACATCGGCATCCATTAAACTTCTAACTCCAAGAACTTATCAAGATGGCTGTGGAGGTGCTAGTTGGAATTATGTATGGACTGCTTTAGGTTGGTCTACTGGTACAACGGCCAATGGAAGTGTTAATTATAGTTCTGGTCAAACAATTACGATTTCAAGTAATATGACTTTATATGGTCAATACCGTAAAGTAGTACGTGTTTTATATACAGGAAATGGTGGTTCTTGTACAAGAACACAATCGAAAGATTACTATATTTACTACAATGGTAATGGTGCAAAGACAAGTGCTACCTTGAAATTGGATGTTGATTTCACTTGTTCGAGAAGTGGTTATTCATGGAATCGATCGATGGCTTGCGATGGAACAAGTGGTTTAAAAATTCGGGATTACATTGACTGGTCGTTCTATAATAAATTCAAACATACAGTGTATGTTTGAATTCTAGGGCATTTCCCCGCTGCTTGCAGCGTAAGGCCGAACGTAGTATGATATACGGAGTGAGGGCGATGTCCATGGATTACAGTGAATACCTATAT
>DVGF01000019.1 GCA_018712835.1 Candidatus Ventrenecus stercoripullorum | reverse complement strand
AAGATAAACAAATTGAAAAATACGTTGCATTTACAAGTATGAATTTACATTATTCGATTCCAGACTTTCCAATTATTATTTGGATTGGTACAGACTATCTTGATAATCCAGAAGTATTTGAATGGTATTCTAGTGATGGAAAGGAAAAATATACAGCCCCTAAAAATACACATACTGTTTTAGTGATGGGCTATGATAAAGAAAACTTTTATATAATTGATCCTTTAAAAGAAGGTATTACCAAAGTAGAAAGAAGTATTTTAGAAGCAAGTTATAATGCTTATGGTAGACAAAAATTTTTTATGAATTTTGGAAGAGCAGGATTATTTAAATAAAAAAACTTCATAGACTTTTTTAGAAAACGATGTTTCTTTTAAGTTTATGAAGTTTTTATAAGTAAGAAACGTAGAAGTTTCTTAAGACAAATATTATCTTTGCCCATTTATAGTGTATGTTATTTGATTTATTTTATGCATATTTTTTGTAAAATTTTCTTTTTTTGCTAGTTAGAGTTCACAGGGAATGTTATACTAGATGAAGAAAGAAGGAAAATCTATGGAATGGTTTAAAAAAGGAAATAAAAAGTATATTTTAGGAATTTTTGTGATAGCTATTTTACTTTTTTTGCCAATGTTTTTAAATCCATACTATGAAAATGGAGATACATTATATCATGTGGCAAATATTAGTAGTATGGTTCAAGTAATTCAAAATAATTTTTTTGATGGAATTTTTGAAAAGATTTTACCTTTTATTGGCAATAATTTCGGGTATGGAACAAGACTTTTTTATCCGCCACTTGCTCATACTGTGACAGCTTATATGGCTTATTTTTTAGATTTTTTCTCAATAGATATGTTGGATACCATGAAAATTATGCATTTTTTAGTATTTTTGTTTTCTGGTATTATTATGTTTTACTGTTCTAATCGTTTTTTTAAAGATTCGAAATTAAGTTTTATTGCTTCTTTAATTTATATGACAAGTGCTTATCATTTGAATGAGATTTATGTGAGAGATGCAGAAGCAGAAAGTATGATATTTTTGTTTTTGCCACTTATTCTTACTTCTATTAAGGGATTGTTAGAGGGAAATAAAAAATTATTTTATCCTTTATTTATTATTGGGTATGTTGGAGGTATTTTAAGTCATTTTACGTTGATGATTTACTTTACTATCTTTTTGGGCATTAGTATGTTATTCTTTCATAAAAAAATATTTAAGAAAGAATTTTTAGTTCCTTTTTTGAAAGCGTGTGGACTTGTTCTTTTGTTTACTTTGTTCTTCTTTGAACCGTTATTGGAACATAAGTTTTTAGGTAATTATCGAGTTTATGAAAAGTGGGTTATGTCTTGGGGAATTCAACATACTGCTTTATGGGGATTTGAATATTTTGCCCCTTTTGCGAAAGATGATATTTACTTTTTCTTTAGTATTGTTACTATTATTATGCTGGTTGCGGTGGCAAGATATCAAAGAAAAACTTTGAAACAAGAAAAATATAAATTGGTTTTGATTTTTGGACTTCTTAGTTTGTGGCTTTCTACTGTTTATTTTCCTTGGATTATTATGCCTTATACGTTTTTTATGATCCAGTTTGGCTGGCGACTCGTTGCGTTTGTTATTTTAGCAGTTTCCTTTTTGGCACCGCTTGCAATTAAAAATGTAAAATCAAAAGTATTGTACAGTTTGATTGTTATAGGTCTTGTTTTGTCTGGTTTTGCTTCTATTCATTTTGCTAGTACGACACCAGTTGATTTAAGTAATATCGAATATGTTTATGGAATGGGATGGCAAAGAGAGTATTTGCCAGTAAATGCTGAGACAAATAAAGAATATTTTGATACGAGAGATGACTCAATTCACTTTATGGAGGGAAATGGAAGTGCAATTATCATAGAGGATGAAGTTCCTTATTTGAAGTTTCAATTGGATACGGTGGGATTTTCTTCTGTGGAATTACCTAGACTCTTTTACTTTGGCTATGTTTTAAAAGATCAAGATGGTAAAAAATATCCTGTTTTTGAAAACGGAAATGGTTTTGTTCAAGCTAATTTGCCTAGTGGTACTTACACTATGGACTTTGAAGGAAGTCTCGTATATAAAATTTGTTTTTGTATTTCTATGACTACTTTTGTCCTTGTTTTTCTCTATATTTTTGGAAAAATAATCTTTAAATTAAGCAAAAAAAGAATAAAAAGGAAATAGTTGTGTAAATTAACAAATAATAGTAGCGAAAAACTTCGAAAAATGTATGGTATTCTAATGAATTTTGTGTTATGCTATGTTTAGAAATGGTGATGAGTGATGAAAAAGAAAATTATTATTTTTGTCCTTTTGTGCTGTGCCATTGTTGCCGGTATATTTATGATAGTTTTTAGTGCAGATGCTGAGTCAAGTGCTAGGGCTTATACCGAATGTAGTGGGCTTGTTGAAGGAGCAGACGGTAAAACGACTCAGACATGTACTTTGAAGTTAGATATTACGGGGGATCCGATTACTTTTAATGAATTCATGTTTACTTTAACATTAAATAACTTAATATTAAGAGAAGTTACTCCATTAGAAAATTGGTATTTAGAAAATTTGACGGATACAGGGTTTGATTTACAAACATCATTAACAACGTTGTCTGGTTCTAATGATATTGCTATTGTTGTGTTTGAAAAAATTGACGCTGCAAGTGAATGTGGCGCTACTATGAAATTTGATTGGAACCGTATTGATAGAACTTGTAGTATTTTCCATGATAATTATTATGATAAGAATGGAGCAAAAGTAACAGAAGCTGAGTATCGTAAAAGTTGTTTTGGCTGTACGATAGATGGTGATACTTATTATAATAGTGATGGATATGAAGTTACTTATCCTGAGTATTTAGACTCTTGTAGTGAAAGACCAATCTGTAAAGAAGAAAATGGATATTTCTTTAATAGTAAGGGCGAGGATGTTACTGAGAGCGAATATCGTAAAGACTGTTTTAGCTGTAAAAAAGATGGCGATACTTATTATGATTTAGATGGAAACTTGACAGATTATGAAACTTATAAAAATGAATGTATGCATATATGTGAAATCTATGATGGCAAGTATTATGATAATGAAGGAAATGAAGTAGAAAAGGAAGAATATCAAAAAGATTGTTTTTCTTGTAAAGTAGAAGATGGTAAATATTATAATAGAGATGGTGTAGAAGTTAGTTATCCTGAATATTTGAGTGATTGTACAAACGAAAAATATTATTGTGAAGAGCATAATGGGTACTATTTTGATAAGAATGGAAATGCTGTTAGCGAAGGAGAATATCGTTCTAGTTGTTTTAGTTGTAAAGTAGATGGAAATACTTATTATAATAAAGAAGGACATGAAGTTGATTATTTAGAATATTTGGACTCTTGTAGTGAAAGACCAATTTGTAAAGAACAAAATGGATATTTCTTTAATAGTCAAGGAGAGAGTGTATCAGAAAGCGAATATCGTAAGGATTGTTTCTCTTGCGAATATGATGGGGAAAATTATTATGACCCAAATGGAAATATCACCGATGAAACTACTTATAAGAAGCAATGCGAGAAGCCAATTTGTTATGATTATGGAGATGGAACGTATTCCGATTCAGAAGGAAATATCGTTGATTATTTAACTTATACAAAACAATGTGAAAAACATATCTGTGAGGTATTAGAAGATGGAACATATTTTGGAAATGAAGGAACCATCGTTGATGAAGATACTTATCATGAACAGTGTGATGAAAGACATTACTGTGAAATAGTAGACGGTGTTTACTATGGACCAGATGGAGAAGTTACAACGGAGTTAGAATATGAAAAACTTTGCAAAAATCATTATTGTGAAGAGTTAAGTGATGGCACGAAATATGGACCAGATGGAAGTATTGTAAGTGATTTAGAATATGCTAAGTTGTGTTTGAAATTTGCTTGTCAAGATTATGGCGATGGAACGTATTCAGGAATGAATGGAGAATTAGTAGATTATTTAACTTATCAAAAACAATGTTTAACTCATAGTTGTGAAGTACTTAGTGATGGAACAAAGTATGGACCTGATGGAAATATCGTAAGTGATATAGAATATACAAAATTGTGTGAAAAGCCAACTTGCAGAGATTACGGGGATGGAACTTATTCGGATAAGGATGGAAACCTAGTTGATTTCTTAACTTATACAAAGCAATGTCAAACTCATACTTGTGAGAAACTTAGTGATGGAACGTATTATGGAATTGATGGAAGTGTTGTAGATGAAGCAACGTTCCAAAAAGAATGTCCAACGATACATCAATGTGTACAAATAGGAGATACATTCTATGATAATAATGGAAATGTCGTAGATGAAGCAACCTATAAAGAAGCGTGTGGAGTAGTAGATAATCCTCAAACAGGAGCAATGATACCGATTTTATTCTTATTAGGTGGTTCTTCTGGAGCAGGCGCAATTTATTATTTCACTAGAAAGAAAAATAAATTATATAAGATGTAATTTATAGAAAGTTACAAGTGTAAAAACTTGTAATTTTTTTTGTTAAAAACCTTGACGGGGGGAGACTGACCGAAAATCAGAAGTAAGGTAAGAAAACACATCCAGAATTTGATATAATGGAGATATCAAGAAGTAAGGATGTGTTTTTTGATGAGTGTAAAAAAAGGGCAATTAAGAAATGAATACT
>DVGF01000018.1 GCA_018712835.1 Candidatus Ventrenecus stercoripullorum | reverse complement strand
TGATGTGAACCCCATTTAGGAGACATCATAAAAAGAACTATTCTTTTAATAAAAATCAAGGGCGAACGAAGTGAGTTCATCTAGACCCTTGATTTTTTATTATTTAATTATAATATTTATTCAAATAAAGCTTGTCTTTATTTGTTATCAATTAATAAATTAATCATGTATAGAACATCTTCTGCATATTCAACAATATTAGAATCAGGTTCTCCCATATCTGGACATATATGATTATATAATTTATAATCATATCCACCATTATCTTTTAAATACTCTATTACTGTTTCTAATTTATATTTTAATTCATCATTATTTATCATTTTTCTTATATCCTTTCTTTTTATTAACTTTCTTTCCTTTAATTCTAGTTGTATTATAAAATTCTATCCATTCTTCAACTAATTCTATGTAATTTTCTAAAGATGTGATATCATTGTTATACAAAGTTTCCTTTTTAAGGAGAGAGTGCCAACTCTCAATTGGTGAGTCATCTATTGGAGTACCTTTTCTGGCCATAGAAATAGTAATACCATTAGATTCACAAATTGCTTTGTATTCATAAGATGTATATTGGAATCCTTGGTCGCTATGCAAGATTAATCCAGATACATCTTTTCTTTTTGATATCGCTTCATTTAAAGTATCCATAACAAGTTTATTATCATTTCTTTTAGATATTTTATAAGCGATTACTTTTCTACCATATAAATCAATTATTGTTGATAAATATGCTCTAGAACCTTTAAATATAAGGTAAGTTACATCTGTGTCCCAAACTTTATTTGGTGCATCAGTAGTAAAATTCCTATTTAATAAATTTGGCTTAACATTATCTTCAATTCTTTCATTCTTCTTTTTCTTCTTTGATTTCCTAATATAGTTAGGCATTAAATTATATTTTTTCATTATTCTTAAAACCTTCTTTCCATTCATTACAACATCATATTTGATTTTTAGGCCTTCCACAATTCTACGATATCCATATGTGCCTTTAGACTCATCAAATATTTCTTTAATTATTAAATAATCATAATAATCAGGATCTTCCTTATTTCTATATTTATAATAAGTTTTAGGACTTATTTCTAATACGGCACACATATTGTATAACTTATAATTATCTCTATATAGATTAATAAAAGTTACTTTCTCTCTCGTTGTGCCTTGAGGAAGGCCTGGTATTTTTTTAATATTTCATATCTTTCTTTATAATCTTCTAAAGATATTCGTCCTCCATTTTTAGACTTACCACGAGTTTCTTCTTTTTCAATATACCCATTTTTTCTAATTTTTCTTATCCAATTCAACAATGAACTTCTAGGAATATTATATTTGCGTGCAAGACTATATGTAGAACCACCAACATTATAATATTCATTTACTATTTTCATTTTTTCTTCATATGAATATCTATATGTTTTATTTACTTTTTCAGCCATAAGAAATACACCTCCTTTCGGAGGTGTATTCTATCATAAATTAGACTTTTTTTGTATGTCTACCCTAAGGGGTGCATTTCAGCTTGATTTTCGAGCATAGACTTTATTTGTGATGTATTAATAGTTTTGAATATTTTTTCTAATTCTTGTTCAGTATTCATAGATATTTTATATCTAATAAGTTTCAAACTAATATTATAAAAACATTGTACTAATTTTATTATATTTAACGCGATTCTTTTTAAAATGCTTAAGTTTCTTGCTCCATTTTTTTCTAATGTTGTATTGCTATCTTCTTTAAAAACTATGTCTAGTAATGCATGTAAATTATTTTCAATTCCCCAGTGTTTTCTTACTGCATCTGCAAATATTTTTATGTCATTTTCAAAACTTATAATAAAAAATCTTTCTTCAATTGTCTTTTTATCATTGTTCAAAGATTCAATTGTTTTCCTTTCATAACCTATAGATTTAATATGTTTCCATTCTTGATAATTGGTTATCCATATTATATTACTAGTCATATAATATTCTCGCTTAATAAATTTACTATGAGATTTTTCTGTTTCCGAATAACATTCTAATTCTTTTATTAGATCAGCATCATGGAAGTATTCACTTACTTCTTGATACATTGTTCCTTGATTTGCTTTTAAAGCCAATACATAGTCTCCTTTGGCTTTTATTATGGCTTTTACTGTTTCTTTTTGAGTGTTTAAAGCATCTGCTGTTATAATAGAATCACTCAAGTTTAATTGTTTTATTAATTCTGGCCCCATTGGTATTTCATTTGACTTTTCTTCTATAAAATCTTGAACTATAGCCATACCATAGTCATGGGAATAAATGCTCATTACATTAGTTGGTAAAACTTTATCTGTTGTTAATTCACTTCTTGAACTTCCATTTATTGTTTTTCCATCCATACTTTTTACATCTTTTCCCTTTGTTTGTGTTGCTAAATTATTGATTAAATTTATCAAATATTTTATTGTACTTGTATACAAAGCAGTTGGATTAATAATTGCTATAACTCTTTGAATTGTGTCATGAGATGGGATTCCTGATGGTAATTCTAAAAAAGTTTTTAACCATGTCTCATGTGATACTGCAAAACAATGTATTTCATTCCAAGTGTTTGCATTTGCTAATATTCCTAATAGAGTAATAATTACTATATCACTCATATTATGTTTTATTTTATATGAAACTCTTGTATCATTTAATCTTTTTGTAATTGTTACAAAATTATTTAATACGCTTAAGTTTACTTTTTCATAATTTATATCTAATCCTTTTACCATATCTCGTATTTCCTCTAGTTTCCTTGATTTCTTTGCCATTTTACTACCACCACATTTTATTCCTTACATATATATTAACATAAAAAACGCATAATTTCTCATGCGTTTATCCTGGAAATCTGGACAGTTAAATTCTTATTGTTTATAACTATTCACATTTTGTTTCTTTTATTTTTCCTTATTTTATCGACATATTTCGACATTTATACACATATTCACATCATGTGGATAATTTTTATACACAGTTTTCACTTATACACTTCGATGTGAATAAAAATTTGTGGATAATGTGGATAACTGCTTTTTTTGTAGGTTTTATGCTGGGTTGTAGTGTTGATAAGTTGTGGAAAAGTGAAGTTTTGGTAATTTGTGCTTGGAAAGAGAGAGAAAAAAGTGTAGAATAATGTTGATAAATGTGAAGCGGGGTGGTTTAATGGATGAAAAAGATCTTTGGCAATCGGTATTAAATGAAATTTATCCAGAAGTAAATTCCGCTTCTTTTCATGCTTGGTTTAATGATTTAAAGCTTATTAAGATTAAAGATAATAAAGTATATATTCAAGTTCCAATGGAAATACATAAACGAATTCTTACAACTAATTATTATAATTTAATTGATGATGCTTTTTATAAAGTATCTAATCATAATTATGAATTTGAATTTTTATTAAAAGAGGAAATTGATGATGACTTATTAGAAGTTCAGAAAAATGTGGATAATGTGGATAACTTTTCTCCAATTCCTACTTATGTAGATAATGTAGAGACTACCCATGAAGAATGGGAAACGAATTTAATTCCTGAATTAAACTTTAATAACTATGTAGTAGGGGATTCTAATCGACTCGCTAAAACGGCTGGAATGATTGTTGCTGAGCAACCGGGAAAAGTGCATAACCCTTTATTTATCTACGGAAAGAGTGGACTAGGAAAAACTCATTTAATGCATGCGATAGGCAATTATATAGTAGAACACTCGAAAAAAAAGGTGTTATACACAACAAGTGAAATGTTCAAAGATGAATACATCAACATTATAAATAGTGATAATAAGAATAATATTCAAAGTGCGGCTAATTTTAAAAAGAAATATAGGGAAGTAGACGTATTAATTATTGATGATATTCAGTATCTTGTCGGTGCTGAAAAGACTCAGCAAGAATTTTTCCACACTTTCAATGCCTTACATCAAGCAAATAAACAGATTATTATTAGTTCTGACCGGAGTCCTGATGACTTGAAATTGTTAGAAGAAAGACTTAGAAGTCGGTTTATGTGGGGACTTCCTGTAGATATTTATCCACCGGACTTTGATTTGCGATGTAAAATTATCAGAGCTAAGCTTAAAAATATGACAATTTCGACGAGAATTGATGAAAATGTTATTGAATATATCGCGAATAATTGTCAAAATGATGTTCGATTTTTAGAAGGAGCGCTGAACCGACTAATGGCCTATACAGCAATGATTGTTCCAGAGAAAGTCGACTTAAATTTTGCAATTGAAGCACTTGGAGATTACGTTAATCACAATATCTATAAAACTAATAGTATTGAGGGAATTCAAAAAGCAGTAGCGGATTACTTTAAAATTACAGTAGATGACTTAAAAGGAAAGAGAAGAAGTGCAGATATTGCTTATCCAAGACAAATTGCGATGTATTTATCACGACAACTTACGGAGGAAAACTTAAATCGAATAGGGCTTGAGTTTGGTGGACGAGACCATTCGACAGTTATCCACGCTTGTGATAAAATAGCTATGGATATTAAGGAGAATCCTATGGTAGCAAATCAGATTAAAGAGATACAAAATAAGATGTAATGTGCGTAACTTTTTGAAATGTGAATAGTTATCCACGACAAAATTCGACAATGGATGTAATATTTATAAGGAATACTCAAAGTTATCCACATTATCCACCGTATTAATAATATTAATAATATATATAAATAATAAAGAAAGAGGGTAGAATTATGAAATTTGCAATTGATAAAAGTATATTATTAGAAAATTTAAATAATGTTGTTAGAGGAATTAGTACAAAAAATGTTATACCAGTATTAAATGGTATTAAATTTGAATTAAAAGAAGAGGGTTTAACATTAATGGCTAGTGATAGTGAGCTTACTATTGAGTCTTTTATAGATAGTAAACTTATTAAGAATATTGAAAGTACTGGGACTATTATTATTAGTAGTAAGTATATTTTAGATATTATTAGAAAGATGCCTAGTGATGTTATTCAATTTGAAATGCAAGATAGTTTAAAGATTAAGATTTATTCTGATTTTAATCAATATAATTTAAATTGTTTAGATCCTAGTGAATATCCTAGTATTAAGCTTTTAAGTCATAAAGATCCTATTACTATTAAAGGAGATGTTTTAAAAGAACTTATTAATCAAACTAGTTTTGCGATTTCTAATCAAGAATTGAGACCTATTTTAACTGGTTTAAATATTAAAATTAATGGAGATTATTTAGAAGTTATCGCGACTGATTCTTATCGTTTGGCTAAGAAAAATATTAAATTAGATCAACCTGTTCAAGAGGATGTTAATATTGTTATTCCAGGAAAGAATATTATTGAATTAGAACATATTTTAGTAGATGATGATATTGTTTCTATCAATGTATTTAATAATCGTGTTTTATTTGAATATAAGAACTTGAAGTTTCAAACAAATATTTTGTCAGGAAGTTATCCAAATACTTCAAACTTAATTCCAACAGAATTTGAAATTATAGTACAAACAAAGAAAAGTGAATTTATGGGAGCCGTTGATAGAGCAGCCCTTCTTACGCAAGGAAAAGATAAGAATATTATTAAGATGAAAGTTGAAAATAAAGAAATGATTATTAATTCTTATGCTTCTGAAATTGGTAAAACGGAAGAAAGAGTTTCTATTGATACTGATGAAAAGTCTAATATTGATATTTCTTTCAGTGCAAAATATATGATGGATGCTTTAAAAACAATTAAAGATGAAGATATTTTGATTCTTCTTAATAATGATGTAAAACCTATTGTGCTTAAGTCTTTGACAGATGAGTCTTTAATTCAACTTATTTTACCAATTAAAACTTATTAATAGCTGAAAAGCTATTTTTTTCGACATTTTTTTCTAGTTTTCTATGCTATTCTATAGTCAATTTTCATTATTTAGGGGGGATTTGTTTGGAAAATTACGAAATTAATGAAGAAACAATGGCTGTGTTACCTATTAACGAACATTGTTCAAAAATTTATGAAACAGATAGTGTATTTTATGTGAATAAGGGGACTACTGCTATTATGGAAGATAGTTGTCTTTATTTCGGAAGTACTTTGGATGGGAGACGAAAAGGAACTCAAGATATGATAGGAGTAAATTATAAAGCGCCTATTATAGTGGAAGAATCGAAAGAAATGATTTTTTTTCCTACTTCTTCTAGTCGTTATCATGACAGTGTGTGGATAAGTCTAAAACATATCCACAATTACTATATGGAAAATAATTTTTTGGTTATCGAATTTGAAAATCAGCAAAAAGTGTACCTTAAATATTCTTATGGAATTATCGATAATCAAATTCTTAGAGCTACAAGATTGGAAAGTACTTTAAGAGGGCGAAAAACTTCAAAAAAACGTTTTAAATAAGCTTTTTTTGTGATATAATGATTATAGGTATAGGTGTACTTCCGTACCTATATTTTTTCTGTAAATCAAAATTAAGGGGCATTATTATGAAAATTGAATTTTTAAAGTTGTTGAATTTTAGAAATTATTCCAAATTAAATTTATCTTTTCATCCGTCACTTAATATTATTTATGGAAAAAATGGCTCTGGAAAGACAAATTTAGTAGAAGGAATTTATGTTCTTGCTGTGACACGTAGTTTTCGTTTGGCAAGCGAAAAAACATTAATCTCTCTTCATGCTTCGTTATGTAAGGTCGAGGGAAATGTTTATAACCGCTTTAAAACGAATTATCAAGTTTTTTTATCAAAAGATGGTAAAAAAGTGAAGATTAATAATAATAAAGTGTCTAGAGTAAGTGATTATATTTCTAAAATTACTGTAGTGTTGTTTCATCCAGATGATTTAAGGTTTATTAAAGATACACCAAGTACCAGGCGAAAGAATTTAAATATTTCTATTTCTTTGGTTACCGTAGAATATCTTCGTTATTTAAATAATTATAATAAGATATTAAAGCAGAGAAATGCTTATTTAAAGCAAATGTTTCAACATCACAATGAGAATTCGGCGTATTTGAATATTTTGACTGAAAAATTAGTGGATTATGGTATTTATTTGTATCAGAAGCGATTAGAGTTTGTTTCGGCTATTAATGAGTATATTGATACAATTTACAAAGAAATCGCTGGAGTAGGCAAGTTAGAAATACGTTATCTTAGTGATTATGATTGTAAAAATAAGGAAGAAATTTTTGCAATGTATCAGAAAAATTTAGAAAAAGATATGATGTTTGGTAAAACGAATGTTGGAATTCATACGGATGATTTGAAATTTTTATTAGATGGTAAAGATTTGAAAGAATATGGGAGTGAAGGGCAACAAAAAAATGCCATTATTTCTTATAAATTTAGTGAATTAGAGATATTTAAAGAGAAAACTGGGACTTATCCTATTTTAATTTTAGACGATTTGTTTAGTGAATTGGATCAAGAGAAAATAGAAAATATTTTGTCTTTGCTAAAATGTGACTATCAGACTTTTATTACAACAACTAGTCTGGATCATTTTAAGTCTTTGAAAGAATTTTCTTATAAAACAATTCATATTGAACAAGGGAGTGTAGTGGAGGAGAGTGAACATGAATAGTGATAAGAAGGAACATTATGGTGATAGTGATATTCAAGTCTTAGAGGGCTTGGAAGCTGTTCGTAAACGTCCTGGAATGTACATAGGAAATACGAATGAAGCGGGACTTCATCATCTTGTTTGGGAAATTGTCGACAATGCAGTGGATGAGGCTTTAGCTGGTTACTGTGATGATATTGAAGTAGAGATTCTTAAAGGAAATGTTATTACAGTCAAGGATGACGGACGTGGTATGCCGACTGGAATGAATGAAAAGACTGGTTTATCTACAATTGAAACTATTTTTACTGTATTGCACGCTGGTGGTAAATTTGGCGGTGGAGGTTACAAGGTTTCTGGTGGTCTTCACGGTGTTGGAGCTAGTGTTGTAAATGCGTTATCTGATTGGCTTGAAGTAAGAGTTTATCGTGATGGTCATGTATATTTTCAGAGATTTGAAAATGGTGGACATCCAGTAGAACCTTTAAAAGTGATTGATGATTGTGATCCAGATAGAACAGGAACTACGGTAACTTTCCATGCGGATCCAACTTGTTTTGAAACGACTATTTATAATTGGGATATTTTGTATAAACGTCTTCAAGAAATGGCTTTCTTAAATAAAGGTATCCGTATTACTTTGATTGATCATAGAGAAGATGAGCAAAAGGAAATTTTCCATTATAATGGAGGAATTATTGAGTATGTACAGATGCTTAATAAAAATAAACAACCTTTATTTGATGATATTGTTTATGTAGAAGGTAGAGAGAATGATATTTTGATTGAAGTGGCTATGCAGTATAATGATAGTTATAATTCATCTATTTATTCTTTTACGAATAATATTCATACGACTGAAGGTGGAACTCATGAAGATGGAGTCAAACAAGCTTTAACTCGTGTGATTAATAATTATGCGAAACAAAATAAATTATTAAAAGATAATGATGATAGTCTAACTGGTGAGGATGTTCGTGAAGGAGTCGTTATGATTATTTCTTGTAAGCATCCAAATCCTCAATTTGAAGGACAAACGAAGACCAAACTTGGTAATAGTGAAGTAAAAAAGATAGCTAGTGATGTGTTTGGTAATGGATTAGAACGTTTTTTGATGGAAAATCCAGATGCAGCACGGGTTATTGTTGAAAAGTGTATGACTGCATCTAGGGCTCGTTTGGCTGCTAAGAAGGCAAGAGAATTAACTAGAAGAAAAGGCGATTTAGATATTACTAATTTCTATGGAAAATTGTCAGATTGTAAGAGTAAAGATCCTTCTGAATGTGAAATTTTCTTAGTCGAGGGTGATAGTGCCGGTGGTTCTGCTAAAAAAGGAAGAAATAGTATGACTCAAGCAATTTTGCCTCTTCGTGGTAAGATTTTAAATGTAGAGAAGGCACGACTTGATAGAGCGTTGTCTAATGAGGAAATTCGTACTATTATTACTGCTTTTGGTACAGGTATTGGGGAAGAGTTTGATTTATCTAAGTTAAGATATAATAAGATTATTATTATGACCGATGCCGATGTCGATGGAGCACATATTCGTGTGTTGTTATTAACTTTATTCTATCGTTTCTTTAGACCAATTGTAGAGGCAGGGCATGTCTATGCTGCAGAACCGCCATTGTATAGTATAAAACACGGTAAAACTATTAAATATGTTTTAACGGATGAAGAAAAAGATGAGTATTTGGCAAGTCTTCCTTCTTCTACTAAGTATGAAATTGGTAGAATGAAGGGATTAGGAGAGATGAATGCGGATGAGCTTTTTGAAACTACTATGGATATTGAAAAGCGTACATTAAGACAAATCACAGTGGAAGATACGATTGCAGCAGATGAGATTTTTTCTACACTTATGGGGGAAGAAGTAGAGCCTAGACGTAAGTTTATTGAGGAAAATGCTCAGTATGCTATATTGGATATTTAGGAGGTAAGGTATGGATCGTATAGAGAAAAATAATATTGTTTCTGAAGTTAGTCAATCCTTTGTTGATTACTCTGTCAGTGTAATTACGGCACGTGCTTTACCAGACTTGCGAGATGGATTAAAGCCCGTACATCGAAGAATTTTGTTTTCTATGTATCAGTCTGGATATACGAATGATAAGCAACATAAAAAATGTGCTCGTATCGTTGGTGACGTCATGGGTAAATTTCACCCACATGGGGATTCTTCTATCTATGATGCAATGGTACGTATGGCTCAAGATTTTAGTTATCGTTATCCTTTAATAGATGGACACGGAAATTTCGGTAATATGGATGGTGATGGCGCGGCAGCTATGCGTTATACCGAAGCAAGACTTGCTAAAATATCAGCAGAATTACTAAGGGATATTAATAAAAATACTGTTGATATGACACCGAACTTTGATGAATTAGAGGAAGAACCGGTTGTTTTACCAAGTAGATTTCCTAATATTTTAGTCAATGGTACTATGGGTATTGCGGTAGGTATGGCTACTAATATTCCACCACATAATTTAGGCGAGGTTATTGATGGATGTGTTGCTTACATTGATAATCAAGATATTGATACTGCAGGACTTATGCAATATATTAAAGGACCAGATTTTCCTACTGGCGCGACTATTTTAGGTAATAGTGGCATTAAAAAGGCTTATGAAACAGGTCGTGGTACTATTACTATTCGAAGTAAAGCTAGTATAGAAGAGAAAAATGGTCGTTATCAAATCGTATTTGATGAGGTTCCTTATGGTGTAAATACTTTAGAATTAAAAAATAAGGTTGCTGAACTTGTTCATAATAAGATTATTGATGGAATTGCAGATTATCATTCTGATTTAAAAGATGGTATTAAGATAACGATTACATTAAAGAGAGATGCAAATCCACAAGTTGTGTTGAATAACTTGTATAAACATACTTCTTTTCAAACTTCTTATGGAATTATTCTTTTAATGATTGATCAAGGAGTACCAAAAACTCTTGGTCTTAAGGATATTATTAGTAAATATATCGACTTTCAAAGGGAAGTTATTGTTAGAAGAACGCGTTTTGATTTAGAAAAGGCTGAAGCAAGAGTTCATATTTTAGAAGGTCTGAAAATTGCTTTGGATCATATTGATGAAGTTATTAAGATCATTCGTGGTAGCAGAACAGATGTTCAAGCGAAGGAAACTTTAATGAGTCGATTTGGTCTATCTGAACTTCAATGTGATGCTATTCTTGAGATGAGGTTACGTCGTTTAACAGGCTTAGAGAAGGAAAAGATTGAAGCTGAATTAAATGACTTATTAAAGAAAATTGAAGAGTTAAAGGCTATTTTAGCTAGTGATGAGAAGGTTTTAGCTATTATTCGTTCTGAACTTCTTGAAATTAAGGATAAATATGCTGATGAACGTCGTACTAATATCGATATGACTGCTATCGAGTATATTGAGGATGAATCGTTAATTCCAGAAGAAAATATTATGATTGCATTAACGAATAAAGGTTATATTAAAAGAACTACTACTGATACCTTTAAATCGCAAAATCGTGGCGGAGTCGGGGTAAAAGGTATGACTACAAATGATGAGGATTTTGTAGAGCATTTGATTAACTTATCCACACATGATTATGTATTATTCTTTACTAATAAGGGTAAGGTTTATCGATTAAAGGGTTATGAAGTTCCTGAATTTAGCCGTCAATCTAAGGGAATTCCGGTTATCAACTTATTACAAATCGATAAAGATGAGTCTATTAATTCTTTAATTACAATTAGTAGGGATAATACTTATAAGTATTTGTTATTTGCCACTAAGAAGGGAATTGTTAAGAAAACGGCTATAGAAGAGTTTGATAACATTCGAACAAATGGTAAGATTTGTATTACTCTACGTGATACAGATGAGCTTATTAGTGTACGTAAAACTACTGGAAATGATATGATTTTAATCGGTTCTAGTTCCGGTAGAATGGTTAAGTTTAATGAGAATTCTTTAAGACCTATGGGACGTACAGCTAGTGGTGTTAAGGGTATTAATTTAGAAGATAATGTTTGTATCGGTGCTGAAATTGCTTCTGATGATGATAAAATCTTAATCGTAACTGAGAAAGGTTACGGAAAACAAACATATGTTCGTGAATTTAGAGAAACAAGTCGTGGAAGTAAAGGTGTAAAAGCTCTTAATATTACAGATAAGAATGGTTCTATTGCGTCATTTAAATTGATTAGTGATAATAGTGATGTTGTAATTATTACAAATACAGGTATGTTAATTCGTTTACCATTAGCTCAAGTTTCTACTTTGGGTAGAGTAACACAAGGAGTTCGTTTAATACATCTAAAAGATAATCAAAATGTTTCGACAATTAGCATTGTTGAACATGAGGAGGAAAATCCTTCTGATGTTATTGAAGAAGTAAAGGAAGAGTCATAAAAGACTTTTCCTTTTTTAATGTTCCACGTGGAACATTGACAAAATGTGGATAACTATGTTTCACGTGGAACATAAAGCTTTAATAATCCTAAATCATCCTTTCATTATAATTTTTGAAAAGAATGGTTTGTAAAATATGATTTTGAGTTAATTTCTTTTGCTTCTTTCGTGCATAACTTTATTTATTTTATATCATTATCATTTTATTTTTATTCTTAATTATATCTTTATATATTATTTTTAATAGAATTAATCTATTTTTATTTTGATTTGATTTTTTTTGTATTTAAAAGTGGATAACAATGTTCCACGTGGAACATTGAATAAAATGTAATTAAAAAAATGATTTGATTATTATTGATGTGTAGCTTTTATGTGTATAAATACTGTTATTTCTTAAATAATTTACGTTAATCTTGATAAATTTTGTTAAATTTAATTAAAAAAAGTATTGAGTGTATAAGTTTATGTATGGAATTTAAATGAAATTGTTAATAAGTGAATGTTCCACGTGGAACATTCTTATAAAATTCTTGTAAATAGAAAGATAATTAATTATAAATCATTTTTCTGTTTGAATTAATTGCAAGTGAATAACTATGTTTCACGTGAAACATTGAATAAAAAATATTTTGTATATAGATATTATTTTCTTAATACAAAGTTAAATTCTATTTAAAATTTGTTAAAAACGTTTAGATTTTAACACTTTTTATGCTATTTTTTATTATTTTTATCAGTTTATATATTTTTAATTTAAGGTTATGCTATTTATAAAATGCAGTTTAAATTTTTTTTGCAGTTGTGTTGATAATTAATTTGTTTCAGAAATAGTTCATAATTATCTGTAATAGTTTAAATTTTAATTAAAAAATAAATCTAAAAATAAAAGTGGATAACAATGTTTCACGTGGAACATATGATAACATTGTGAATTATTATTTTAATAATTATTGATATTTTTTTATTGATAAGGTAGTTTTTTATAGTTAAAATGCGATTTTATTTGTATTTTACTCTTATTTTTAAATTTCTAGTGGCTTTTTCTCAAAAAATGCAAATTTGATTTGATTAAAAAAAAAAGAAGTGAATAACAATGTTCCACGTGGAACATAAATTGCTGTAATTAAATTGTAGAAACATAAATATTAAAATCTCATAATGATGTTTTTTTTGTTAATAACTGATGTTTCACGTGAAACATTAAGAATATATTTGCTTTTTTGTGAAAAATTTGATATTCTTTGTACGTGCAACAAATATATTGTAACCTGGTCAGGATCGGAAGATAGCAGCCACGTCAATCACTGTTTGTGTGCACTTTTTTTTGGGAGAATTTTATGAAAATAGAAGAAATATGGGATTTGTGTATAAGTGAGGCAAAAATTAGCTATAATCAAGGAGATGTTCCAATTGGTGCTGTTTTGGTTAAGGATAATGAAGTATTGGCTAGTGCTCATAATACTCGTGAAATAGAGCATAATATTTTAGGGCATGCAGAAATTAATGTTATTCTCCAAGCTTCAGAACGTTTAAAACGATGGAATTTATCAGATTGTAGCATTTATGTTACATTAAAGCCTTGTTCTATGTGTTATGAAGTGATTAAACAGTCTAGAATTGCTAATGTTTACTATCTTTTGGATAAATTGGACTATAAAAAAGAATTTTCAAAGACAAAATTTGTAAAATTTTATGAAAATGGCGAAAATGAACACGAACAAATGTATCATAAATTACTTAAGTCATTTTTTCAGCAAAAAAGATAGTGTTCTTTTTTGATATTTGGTATAATAGTTATGCTTATATGGAGGTTTGTTCAGCATGGAATATAAAGTTTTGTATCGAAAATATCGACCAGATTGTTTTAAAAATATTATAGGTCAGGATTACACGATTAAAATGCTTCAAAATGCAATTATTCATAATCAAATATCGCATGCTTATTTGTTTACTGGTCCTCGTGGAACAGGAAAAACAAGTACTGCTAAGGTTTTTGCGAAAACGATTAATTGTCAGCATATTGAGAATGGTGAGGCTTGTGGTAAATGTCCAAGTTGTTTATCTTTTGATTCCAGTCCGGATATTATAGAGATTGATGCAGCTTCTAATAATGGTGTTGATGATATTAGGGAACTTATTAACAATGTAAAGATTGCTCCCACAGAGGGAAAATACAAAATTTATATTATTGATGAAGTTCATATGATGACTTCTAGTGCTTTTAATGCCTTATTGTTAACGCTTGAGGAACCTCCTAGTCATGCTATTTTTATTATGGCTACGACGAATGTAGAGAGTGTTCCTATTACGATTTTATCTAGGTGTCAAAGGTTTAATTTCCGTAAATTTTCAATGGAGGACTTAAAAAAGCAAATTTCTTATGTGTGTGAACAAGAAAATATCGAGATAGATGAGGAAGCGATAGAAGAAATTGCTTATTTGTCTGAGGGTGGTATGAGAGATGCGTTAAGTCTTTTAGATCAATTATCATCTAATCACGAAAAGATTACAGTAGATAAAATTTTGGCTAATTATGGGTCTATTTCTACAAAATTTATTCGTGACTTAATTCAAAATATTGAAGAAAATAATGTTGATGCAATAGAAAATGCTATTAAGGATTTACAAAATTCTTCTTCTGATTATAAAATTTTTATAAAGAAGCTAATTCAGGAGTTATCTCATGTTGCAGTGCAATTAAAACAAAATCCTAAGGCTCGTCGTTTGGATTATAGTCAAGTAAAAGCAATTATTTTTGAATTAAATGAATGTATGAATAAAATTAATATAAATGTTAATCCGTATTTGTTAGTCGAACTTATTTTGTTGGATCATCTTGCTGGTTCTAAAACTTCTCCTTCTATTAAAGTTGTTGAAAAGACTGAAAAGTTAGAGAAAGAAGCAGAGAAACCAGTTGAAACATTTGTGGAGAAAGAAGAGAAACTTGTATCTCAAGAGGAATACTCTGATGAGGTGAAGACTGAGAGTCAACAAGAAGAATTTATGAAGTATTTTCAAGAATTGAAGAAAATTCGTATTAATAATTGTTTTGCTGGAGCAAAAAAGGATGTATTAATGAAATATCAAAAAATCTGGAATGAATTAAAGCATAGTTTAGATTTAAAGCCGGAAATTTTGTCTATTATTTCTGATTCTAGTATTGTAGCGTCTTCGTCTGATTATTGTATTTTAACTTCTAAACTTTCTAGTACAGTTAATTTGGTTAATAGTAAGTTAGAAGATTTGAGTCGAGAGGTTGAACCTTCTTTTTCAGAACATATGCATTTTATTTGTTTAGCGGAAGAGGAATGGTTGAATGAAAAACAAATTTATGTAAATCATTTAAAAAATGGAGAAAAATATACGATTATTTTTGAAGAAACTATTGATGATATAAAACCTAAAGAGCAATCTGATTTAGAATTGGTCGCGACAAATGTATTTAGTCGTGATAAAATAGAATTAATATAAAAAGAAAGAAGGAATTTATTATGAATATGCAAAGTATTATGCAACAAGCTCAAAGAATGCAAAGAGATTTACAAAAAAAGAAAGATGAGATTAGTGCTCAATTATTTCCCGGGAAATATGAGTTTGTAGAAGTTACTTTAAATGGTAAAAAAGAAATGGTTAGTTGTAAAATTGATAAGGAAGAATTATCTAAAGAAGACATTGAAATGCTTGAAGATTTTATTGTGATGGCAATGAAGGATTCTATTCAAAAGATTGAAAAAGAATATGAAGCAAAATTAGGACAATATGCTGGTATGTTAGATGGTTTGATGTAATATGGCAGTTTATCCTGAGTCTTTTGAATCTTTAAAGGAATTTTTTAAAAAGATGCCAGGAATTGGCGATAAGAGCGCCGAAAGAATGGCGTTATCAACAATAGAACTTCCTTTAGAGGAATTAGAAAATGCGAGTCAAATGTTAATATTAGCAAAGAAAAATTTAAGACCATGTTCTGTATGCGGTTATTTAACTGATCAAGAAGTTTGTCCTATTTGTTCTGATGAAGCTAGAAATCATAGTTTGATTTGTGTTGTTGAAGATTATAAAAGTGCTTTTGCTTTTGAAAAAGCTGGGAATTATAAAGGTGTTTATCACGTTTTAAATAAGTTGATTTCTCCTATGGATAATATTGGTGCTGATGATATTAATTTGAGTTCTCTTGTAAAACGAGTCGAAAATTTAGACCATCCTGAATTGATTTTAGCATTAAAAAGCTCTATTGAAGGGGAAACGACTACTTTATATATTAAAAAAATTTTTGAAAATAAAGGCGTTACAATTAGTAGACTTTCTTATGGACTTCCTAGTGGAGCTGAGATAGATTATTTAGATATGTTTACTCTGGATAAAGCTTTAGAAGATCGAAAGAAAATATCGGAATAAAATCCGGTTTTTTTCATATTGTTTGGTAGAGGGATTCTACTATGAAAAAAAAGATTTATACAGTGGTACGAAAAATTGTTTTAGCGTTTTTGATGTTATATGCTTTTAATTATTTTTTATCATCACTTAGTATTTATATTCCTATTAATCTTGTTACGGTTGGAATAGTCACTTTCCTTGGAATTCCAGGGCTTTCTTCTTTAATTATTTTGTTTTTTATTGTAAAATAGTATTGGTGAATTAATGTGCAAGAAAGTCAAGCATTACAAAAATTATTAACTAGTTATCATGAGGGATGTTTAGCTCATGCTTTTTTGCTTGAAACTAATGATCAAGAAAAGTGTATTGAAAATTTGTTACAATTTTTAAAAGTTATTAATTGTCCTCAAGAATTTCGTGAAGATTGTACGGAATGTAATCTTTGTCATTTGATAGAAACTAGAAATTTACCTAGTTTAGTATTTGTTTCCCCAGAAACGACAACGATTAAGAAAGAACAAATTTTAGAATTAAAACATCTTTTTCAAACAAAACCAACATTTTCTAAATATAATGTGTATATTATAGAAAATGCTGAGTGTTTAAATGCTTCTAGTGCTAATACGATGTTAAAGTTTATTGAAGAACCAGAGGACTTTATTTTAGGTTTTTTCATTACTAATAATAAAGAAAACATTATAGATACTGTGCGAAGTCGTTGTCAAATTTTGTTAGACTATTATTCTGGAGAAGAAAATCATAGCATTCCTAAAATATGGCAATCCATAGCACTTAACTATATTAAAGAAGTCTCTGTAGCTTTTGATGCAGCTTTGTTGTATAATAAAGACGTTTTAAATCCTTTAATTCATGACCGGAAAGAGTTACTTTATTTATTTCAAAGCATTTTTGATATTTATCATTCTTTGTATTTATGTAAAATAACCAATTCTTCTTTAGATGACTCTTTTGAGGATTTACGTTTTTTGCTTAAGAAAAATCCGGATTATTTTTTGAATAAGATGAATTTTGTAAGAGAAATTCTTGATGAACTGAATTTTAATTTAAATACTTTGTTAATTTTAGACCGTTTTGTATTAGAAGGGAGTGATTTATCGTGAATATATATGGAGTAAATTTTAAAGATCGTGGTAAAGTTTATTATTTTAATGGCCAAAATTTAAAGATACCTTTACGTGTTACTGTGATTGTAGATACTGAACGTGGTTTACAATTTGGCAAAGTTGTTTCTAAAATGAGTCAGAATGATGTGAATTTAGACAAAGAATCTTTAAAAAATATTATTAGAATTGCCACTAAGAAAGATTATGAAGAGTATTTGAAAAATTTAAAGGATGCCAAGGAAGCATTAAATCATGCCAAAGAGTTTAGTTCTGAATTAGGGTTACAGATGAATTTTATTGATGCAAGCTTTACTTTTGATCGGAAACAATTGCTTTTTAATTTTTATGCAGATGAAAGAGTGGATTTTAGAGAACTCGCTCGTAAACTTGCTAGTATTTATCATACTAGAATAGAACTTCGCCAAGTTGGAGCTAGGGATAAGGCTAGTAATGTGGGTGGAGTTGGAATATGTGGTAGAGAACTTTGTTGTGCGTCTTTTTTAAATCATTTGGATTCTGTTTCTATGAATATGGCTAAAAATCAAAATTTAGCTTTAAATCCTTCTAAAATTAATGGTTGTTGTGGTAGATTGTTGTGTTGTCTTGCTTATGAGGATGAACAGTATCAGCAAAATTCTCAAGGAATGCCTAGTGTAGGAGAAACAAAAGAAACACCTTATGGAACTGGAACCGTTATTAGTATTGATATATTAAATCGCCGTTATAAAGTTGTTGTAAATGATGAAGTAAAGGAAATTTATTTAGATGAAGAAGGTTCTTAATTGGTTATATGATTATCCTGATTTAAAAGTTTATCAGTTTCAGGATGGATTTAAATTTTCTTTAGATTCAATTTTATTGGCAGAATTTGCAGAAATTCGAAAAAATGATGAACATATTATTGATTTGTGTACTGGAAATGGAGTTATTCCAATTTTACTAGCTCATAAATATCAAAAAATAGTAACTGGTGTAGAAATACAAGCAGAAATTGCTCAATTGGCGAGAGAGTCCGTAGCTTATAATTCAATGGATTCTATGGTAACAATTTTAGAAAAAGATGTTTTAGAACTTAAAAATTATTTCCCGGGAAATAATTTTGATGTTGTTTTGTCAAATCCGCCTTATTTTAAGTATCATCATACTAAATTTGTTAATGATAATGAAATGAAAGGGATTGCAAGACATGAACTAAAAATTTCTTTGGAACAACTTGTTGAAATGGCAAGTTATTTATTAAAATCAAAAGGACGTTTTTATTTGGTTCATATTCCAGAACGTCTTGAAGAAATATGTGTATATGCTCATAAATATGGATTTTCTGTAAAACAGATACAATTTGTTTCTTCTAAAGATGGAGAGGCTCCGATTATTGTTTTGGTTTGTTTGGTTAAAGATGGGAAGTTTGGTTGTAAAGTGAGACCCACTTTGTCTATAGAAAATAGGGAGAGTTATCAAAATATATTTAATTTATAAAATTATTTCCCGGGAAATAATTTAGAAAGGATGAAATTTTCATGAAATTAGTTGTTGGATTAGGAAATGTTGGTAAGGAATATCAAAATACAAGACATAATATTGGTTTTATGATTTTAGATTCTTTTGTGACTGGTTTTACTTTGGAAAAGAAATTTCAAGCCTATATTAAAAAGGAAACGGTTCATGGTATTGATGCATTGTTTGTGAAACCTACTACTTATATGAATTTAAGTGGTATTGCTGTTCGTAAAATTGTAGATTATTATAAAATTAATATTCAAGATATTTTAGTTGTGCAAGATGATTTAGATTTGCCTTTTGGAACGCATCGTTGTAGAATAAATAGTTCTTCTGGGGGGCATAATGGTATCAAGTCTATTATTGATTCTTTGGGAACAAAGGACTTTGCTCGATTAAAGATTGGAATTGCACATGATAAAAGTATTGATACGAAAGATTATGTGCTTGGTTCTTTTTCTAAAAAGGAATTGCAGACGCTAGAAGAGAATTATTCTGTTTATCAAAAGATTATTTTATCTTTTTTAACGGATGGAATAGAGAAGACAATGAATTTGTTTAATAGTAAGTAGGGATATATATGAAACTATTTGATCAATTTTGTTTTGTTGATGGCACAGTTAATGAAGGGTTAACAGAAGAGTTATCCGCTTTTTACGTGTTAGAATGTTTTAAAAAAGAGCATCGTTCCATTGTTGTGGTTACGGCTAATTTATATGATGCAAATAAGTTTTTTAAGGTTATTAGTCGTTATTCTTCTGATGTTTATTTATTTCCTATGGACGATTTTTTTACTTCTGTAGCGTTAGCTGTTTCCCCTGAGTTAAAATTGAAAAGACTAGAAACATTAGATAAAATTTCTAATAAACCGGGAATTGTTATTACGAATTTAATGGGGTATTTGAAGTTTTTGCCATCTAAAAAGGAGCAAGAAAAGTTAAAGATAGAATTGAAGTCTGGAATGAGTATTGCTAGAGATGAATTGGTTAGTCAATTTGAAAAATTGGGTTATCTTAGAGATTCTATGGTAACTAGTACTGGAGAATATGCGGTTCGTGGATTTGTTTTGGATATCTTTTTAATGGAAGAAGATCTGCCTATTCGAATTGAATTTTTTGGAGATGATATTGAATCGATTCGTTATTTTAATCCGGAAACTCAACGAACAACAGAAGAAATTAGTAGTATTGTTTGTCGTCCGATTGAGGAAATTTCTACACAGGAGGATAGTTCTTTATTAGAATATTTGGACGAAGCAACTGTTTTATTTATAGAATATCCTCAAATAAAGGTAAGTTATGAGAAATTGTTGGAGGAAAGTGAATTTTATAATAAAGAACAAGGTACTGCTAATAAGAAACATTTTTTTTCTTTTGATGATTTATATCCTAGTAAAATTCTCTATTTAAATCAGGTTACTCAAACTTTAGATAAAGAAGTAAAACATTATAATACAAAGGAAATTCTTAATTTTCGATCTGATTATGATAAATTAAAAGATTATGTGGAAACTGCTGTTTTTCAGAAGAAAATGGTTGTTTTTGTGTTAGATACAACGAATCAAATCAATAAAATTAAAGAGTTAGTAGATGGAGTTGTTGTTCCTTTTTCTGATATTAAAGAGGGCGTTGTTAATATTGTTAAAGGAAAGTTATATAAAGGGTTTCTTTGGGACAATTTTGTAGTTATTAGTCCATACGATATTGAAGAGGTCAAAACCGAGGTTCGTTATAAAAATAATTTACACATTGGTAAGAAAATTCGAGAATTAGATTCTTTGCAAGTTGGAGATTATGTTGTACATAGAACTCATGGAATTGGTATTTATGCTGGGGTTATTACTTTGACTGTGCAGGGCATGAAAAAAGATTTTTTGCAGATTTCTTATTTAGGAAATGATAAGGTATATGTTCCTGTTGAAAAAATTTCAACCATTTATAAATATAGTGATAAAGATGGGATGAAACCTCAAATTAATAAGTTAGATTCTGTTAGTTGGCAAAAGAAAAAGCAGCAAGTTCAAAAGAAAATCCGAGATATTTCGGGAGAGCTTGTTAAACTTTATGCCAAACGAAATAGTATTGTTGGGGAAGCTTATAAGGATTATGCAGAAGAAGATGTGTTTGCTTCACAGTTTCAATATGATGAGACAAGGGATCAATTAAGGGCAATTGAAGATATTCGACATGATTTAGATTCGACGGTTCCTATGGATCGGTTACTTTGCGGTGATGTTGGTTTTGGTAAAACAGAAGTGGCGTTTCGAGCAATGTTTAAGACGGTTTGTAATAATAGACAAGTAATGTATCTTTGTCCAACAACTATTTTATCAAAGCAACAGTATGAATCAGCTCTTGAACGGTTTCGTAATTATCCAGTCGAAATTCGTCTTTTTAATCGCTTTACGACTCCTAAAGAGGCTAGAATTATTTTAGAGGAGTTTGCATCAGGTAAGATTGATATTTTATTTGGTACTCATCGATTACTTAGTGATCAATTGAAACCGAAGCGTTTAGGGTTATTGGTTGTTGATGAGGAACAAAGATTTGGAGTTACTCATAAAGAAAAGATTAAGAAATTAAAAGAAGATGTCAATGTTCTTACTTTATCGGCAACACCTATTCCCAGAACGCTTAAGATGAGTTTGTCTGGACTTCGTGACTTATCTATTATTGATACACCGCCTGTGAACCGAACGCCTGTGCAAACTTATGTTATTCAAGAAAGTGATTTTATTGTTCGGGATGCGATTTATAAGGAGTTGTCTCGAGAAGGGCAGATTTTTGTTTTATATAATCGAGTTGAAACTATCGAGGAAATGCAAAGCCGGATTTCTAAATTAGTGCCAGAAGCACGTATTCGTTATGCTCATGGACAGATGTCAAAGATGGAGTTAGACGATATTATGACAAGTTTTATTAATCATGATTTTGATATTTTGGTAAGTACGACAATTATTGAAACAGGAATTGATATACCAAATGCAAATACGCTTATTATTTATGATGCAGATTGTTTTGGACTAAGTCAACTTTATCAATTAAGAGGTCGTGTTGGGCGAAGTGACAGGATTGCTTATGCTTATCTTTTATATAATAGAACTAAAATGTTAAATGATATTGCTGTAAAAAGACTGCAAGCAATTCAAGATTTTACAGAACTTGGTAGTGGATACAAGATAGCAATGCGAGATTTGTCGATTCGAGGAGCAGGAGATTTGCTTGGAAGTGAGCAAGCAGGATTTGTTGATACTGTTGGTATTAGTCTTTATATGAAGATGATTGAAGAAGAAATGAAGAGACTTAAGGGAGAATATGTAGAAGAGGAAGATTCTGGAGATTCTTTAATTCGAGTAGAAACACATATTGAAGATAATTATGTGTCTGATGAAACAGTAAAAATTGAGATACATCAAATGATTAATGAAATTGACTCTTATAAAAAGCTTGTTGATGTAAAAGAACAGCTTATTGATCGTTTTGGTCAAGTTACTCCTCAAATGGAAGTATATATGTATGAGGAATGGTTTGAGAAACTTGCTGAGCGGATGAATATTACTGAAGTAGTGCAAAATCAAAGACTTATTGCAATTACTTTACCAGAAGACATTTCTAGTCAAATAAAGGGCGATAAGTTGTTTTTGGAAGCATATAATATTAATCCTAAGTTTACTTTAAAATATGAAAATAAAAAAATTACAATATCACTTAACTTGTTACAACAAAAAAAGCATTTTATTTATGACGTTGTAAAGTTACTTCAATTAATTCTTGATGATTTAGAAGTATAAAATACTCTTAACATTCCAAACTACTTATTAGATTGGAGTGAAACTTTTTGTGAAAGAAATTGGTGTAGTACGAAAAATAGATGAATTAGGTCGAGTTGTTATTCCTAAAGAAATGAGACGTAGTTTAGGCATTCGTGATGGAGAAAGCTTAGAGATATTTGTAGATAATCAAAGTATTTGTTTGAAAAAGACTTCGCTTCTTCTTTCTTTAGAAAATATTGCGACGACAATTATTCAATATGCTTATGATACGATGGGATTATCTATTCTTGTTATGGATCGAGATAAGGTCGTTGCAAGTTTAGTTCCAGACTATTTAAATGTTCTTTATAATCCAACCTTAAATCGTTTATTGGAAGAAAGGGAGAGTTATGTTTCTAAAGTGAAGGAAGTTTTATTTCCTACTACGTCGAAGGAAGCTTATTATTATGTAATCCCTTTGATTGTATCAGGAGATGCTTTAGGGTTGCTCTTACTTGAAGAGTCACAAGAAATCGAAGAAACTAAGAAAAAAATTATGCAATTTATTGCAAAATTATTAGTAAATAAAATTGACATTTTGTAATTCTATGTTAGAATTAAGTTATTCAATGAGGAAGGAAAGAGTATATAGAAGGATATTTCAAGAGAGTTTACGTTGGCTGAGAGTAAATAATGGAATTCTATAGAAGATGGCTCTGGAGTTGAAACGGATTACACCGTTATCGTAATAAGTGTATGAGTAAAATCATAAATAAAGGTGGTACCGCGGGTTTCTCGTCCTTTTGTTTATGATTTTTTTTAATTATTTCCCGGGAAATAATTTGGAAAGGATGATGTTTATGGAAAAATATTATATTACAACAGCAATTGCTTATGCTTCTGGTAAACCTCACATTGGGAATACTTATGAAATTGTTTTGGCAGATGCAATTGCACGTTATAAAAGAGCAAGGGGATTTGATGTTTACTTTCAGACTGGAACAGATGAACATGGTGAAAAAATAGAACAAAAAGCGAAAGAAGCCGGGTTAGAGCCTCAGGAGTTTGTGGATAATATTTCCCGGGAAATAAAAAGAATTTGGGATGTTATGAATACTAGTTATGATAAGTTTGTTAGAACAACAGATTCTCATCATAAAGAAGTAGTTCAGCATATTTTTGAAAAGTTGTATCAACAAGGGGATATTTATTTATCGCAGTATGAAGGATGGTATTGTACTCCTTGTGAATCTTTTTGGACGGAAACTCAACTTGTTGATGGAAAATGTCCTGATTGTGGTAGAGATGTTGAGAAAAGAAGTGAGGAAGCTTATTTTTTTAAGATGTCAAAATATCAAGAACGTTTAATAGAGTATATTGAAACTCATCCAGAATTTATAGAGCCAGAGTCTCGTAAAAATGAAATGTTAAATAATTTTTTGAAACCAGGACTTCAAGATTTGTGTGTTTCTAGAACTTCTTTTGACTGGGGTGTAAAAGTTCCTTTTAATGATAAACATGTTGTTTATGTATGGATTGATGCATTATCAAATTATATTACGAATATCGGGTATGATGTGGATGGTGAAAGTGAAGAATTTCATAAATGGTGGCCAGCTGATTTGCATTTGATCGGTAAGGATATTATTCGTTTTCATACTATTTATTGGCCAATTTTATTAATGGCTTTAGATTTGCCATTGCCTAAACAAGTATTTGGTCATCCTTGGCTTTTAATGAATAATGATAAAATGAGTAAGAGTAAAGGTAATATCATGTATGCTGATGACTTAGTCCACTTATTTGGGGTCGATGCCATCCGTTATTACGTGCTTCATGAAATTCCTTTTGCTAATGATGGTACCATTAATTATGAACTGATTATTGAACGTATTAATGGGGATCTTGCTAATATTTTAGGAAATTTGGTAAATCGTACTATTTCTATGGCAAAGAAATATTTTGATGGTAAGGTAGAAAATAAAAATGTTCGAGAAGATTTAGATGAAGAATTTATTTCTAGTATTCAGGAACTTCCAAGTAAAGTAGATGAGTGTATGGATCATCTTGAAATTGGAAAGTCTATTGATGCAATTTTTGATGTTTTAAGAAAATCTAATAAGTATATTGATGATACTATGCCTTGGTCTTTGGCGAAGGATGAAGATAAAAAGATGCGTCTTGAAACAGTGCTTTATCATTTGCTTGAAAGTATTAAGGTTTGTGCCTCAGAACTCGCGCCATTTATGCCTGATACTAGTAAGGAAATTTTGAGACAAATCCATGTTGAAGATGCAGATAATACTTTCTGTGAAGATACTGTCTATGAAGTTGAGAATCCAGAACCAATATTTATGCGTATTGATATGGAAAAGAAACTTCAAGAGATAGAGAGTAAAAAGGATTGACAGTATTAAGTAATATTTTTAAAATTTAAACAGAAATGTTTAAATTTTTTTAGGAGGAAAATTATGTTTACTGATACACATTGTCATATTTATCGAGAATATTATGAGTCTATCCCTGAAGTGATTCGACGTGCTTCGGAGGTGGGAGTAAATCGCTTTATAGTTGCTGGTGCTAGTATGAGGGATAATGTAGAAGTTTTAGAATTAGTTAAAGAATATTCTAGCATGTATGGAGTCATTGGACTTCATCCAGAAGAAGCAGATCGATATACTAAAGAAGATTTGTTATTTTTAGAACAACATTTATGTGACGATAAAGTGATTGGAATTGGGGAGATTGGATTAGATTATCATTATACGAAAGAGAATAAGGAACGTCAAAAAGAACTTTTTCGTTGTCAATTAGAGTTAGCTTTAAAATATCATTTGCCTGTTGTTGTTCATTCAAGAGACGCCACTGAAGATACGATTTGCATTTTGAAAGAATTTTTTGATGTTCGTGGAATTATTCACTCCTTTTCTGGTAGTTTAGAAACGGCTAATATTTATATTAAAATGGGTTATAAATTAGGAATTAATGGAGTGGTTACTTTTAAAAATAGCCATTTGAAAGAAATATTACCGGAAATTGTTTCTCATATTGTATTAGAAACGGATAGTCCTTATTTAACACCACATCCTTATCGTGGAACAACAAATGAGCCTAAATATATAGATTTGATTGCTGATTTTATTTGTGAAGAACTGCATATTTCTAAAAGTCAACTAGAAAAAATTACTAATCGAAATATTTCGACAATTTTTGACATTTTATGATGAGTATGCTATGATGTATTTGTAAGAATGAGGTGTTCTTTAGTGAAGAGAATTACTAGAAAAGTACGAATTGTATTACAGTTATTTGTTTTATGTTTTTTTATAGTCATTGCTAATGTAAGTACGACAAAAGAAATGACGAAGGTTAGTAATGATGCAAGTAATCGAGTTATTAATTTAAGTACGATGGCTTTGAAATTAGAAGAAGATATCCAAAATGATATTTATAGTGCCAAGGATACTTACTCTGGAGATATTACGGGATACTCTGCTGATTGTCCAGCTTGTAGTGGAAGACTTTCTTGTGCATCTAGTTACAATGTTTTAAGAAATGGTGTTACAACTTATCCGGATAGTATTTATGGGGATGTAAGGATTGTGGCATCTTCTAGTAATTTGCCTTGTGGTTCTATTGTAAGGTTTAATCTTCCTAGTGTATCTAGTGAACCTATCGTGGCTATTGTATTAGATAGAGGTGTGCTTGGTAATGATTTGGATTTACTTATGGCTAGCGAGGCAGAAGCTGTACAATATGTAGGAAGAAAAACTTTAAGTTATGATGTATTAAGAGAAGGGTGGACTCGTTAAGAGTTCTTTTTCTTTTGTTTTGATACTTTTTATGTTATATTAAGCCTGAGGGATATTATGGACAATGTAAAAGCTAAAAAAAGTTTAGGACAAAATTTTTTGAAAGATGAGAATATATTAAAAAAGATTGCAAATAGTTTTCCTTTGGAAGAAGGAGATTTGGTTGTTGAAATAGGGTCTGGGAAAGGAGCTTTAACAAAACATTTGGCTCAAAGTAAGGCTTCTTTATTGTGTTATGAAGTTGATGAAAGAATGAGGCCTTTTCTAAGCACTTATGAGAGTTCTACTTCTAAAATTATTTTCGATGATTTTTTAAAACGAAATTTGATGGATGATATTACAAAAGATTATAATCATAGTTATATTATCGCGAATATTCCTTATTATATTACGACACCAATTATTGAACATGTTTTACAAAGTGGAATTTTCATAGACGGGATGACTTTATTAGTTCAAAAGGAAGTTGCTTTGCGATTTACTGCTATTCCAAAGAGTAAAGATTATGGTTATTTTACAGTATATTTAAAGCATTTCTTTGAAGCAAAAAAACTTTTTGATGTGCCTGCTCACGCGTTTACTCCACCACCAAAAGTTACGAGTTCTGTGGTTCAATTTGTACGCAAGGAAAACATTGTTTCGTTAGATGTAGTGGCTTTTCAATCTTTTTTAAAACAGTGTTTTTCAAAGAAACGAAAAACTTTAAGAAATAATTTGAAAATGTGTGATTGGAATAAAATTTTGTCGGTACTTCAAAAAGAAGGATTTTCTGAAAGTGTACGAGCAGAAGAGTTATCTTATGAAGTGTTTGTAGAATTATTTTTAGAAGTGTTTTAAGAAAAGTTAGTGATAAACTAATTTTTTTTTCATATAATTTTTTAGGTGAAGCTTATGATATTCCATATCGGAGATTTGGTTACACGAAAAAGTTATCAACATGATGTGGTCTTTAAAATATTAAATATCAAAGGAGAAGTAGCTTACCTAAAAGGTGTACAAGTTCGGTTATATGCTGATGCTCCCTTAGAGGATTTAGAGCTTTATATAGAGGAAGATAGGGCAATTGATGAAGATGAAGTACTTATTGATGAGGATTTGACGCGGGGTGATTTTTTTTATCTTCCTGGTAAGGTTTTGCATATTGATGCAGATGGAGATTATTTAGAACGTTGTATGAAATTTTATAAAAAAAATCGAGTGATGGCAGTGGGTAAGAAAATAGAAGAAAGTGAAGTTCCTAAACAAATTAAATCGTTACTCATAGATTATCAACCCGATATAGTAATTATAACAGGTCATGATGCTTATTATCCTAAAAAAGGCGGGATAGGAGATATAAAGAATTATCGAAATACAGAGTATTTTGTGAAAGCGGTTAAAGAGGCACGTAAGGTTGAGAAAAGTCATGAGAAGTTAGTGATTATTGCTGGAGCTTGTCAAAGTAATTATGAAGAACTTATTCGTGCGGGTGCTAATTTTGCTAGTTCTCCTAAACGGATTAATATTCATGCTTTGGATCCGGCAATTATTGCGACAGTATTAGCTATGAGTGAACGAAATAAAGAGATTGATTTGGTGTCGTTGTTAGAGAAAACTAAATATGGCGCTAATGGTATGGGAGGGATTATTAGCAACGGAATGATGTATGTTGGGTTTCCTAGATAGAAAGGAGAATGTATGAATTTAGATATTGTACGTGAAAGAATTGGAAGTTATTTAAATAAGAATGTATCTATTCATGTTTATGGTATGCGTAATAAAAATAATGAATATCATGGTGTTGTGTCAGGTGTATATCCTTATGTGTTTACGGTGTTAATTGATGGTGTAGAAAAGAGTTTTAATTTTGCTGATGTGATAATTGGAGATGTTGTTGTAAAATTAATGTAAAATGCTTGAATTATCTTGCAACATGTTTTAAAATATGAATAGAAGTTAATCATAACTTTAAGAAGAGGAGTGTAGATGATGAAGATTACATCTGTTAGTGTTCGTAAAATTACGAAAGAAAATTCTCGTTTGAGAGGAATTGCGTCTGTATTAATCGATGATGCATTTGCAATTCATGATATCAGAATTATTGAAGGAGACAACGGTTTATTTATTGCTATGCCTAGTAGAAAAACTGCAACTGGTGAATATAGAGACGTTTGTCATCCAATCAATCCAGATGTTCGTAAAGAATTTACTGATGCAATTTTAGAAGAATATAATAAAGATTCTGAAGAATAAGATTCTAGGAAACTAGAATTTTTTTTATTTAAGAGGGACAGTATGAAAAAGAAATATTATCAACAGTTTTTTGATTGGTGTTTAAAGCATGATGTGACGGTGACATATGCTGGTTTAGAGTGTTGTGTTTTTTTGGTAGAAGAGCATTCTAAAGAATTTCTTTTTTTGATATGTCATTTTATTCGAGAAATGCAATTAAATCAAATAGGGTGTGAGATAGCCTTTCAAGTAGACTATGAAGGTAGAACTTCTTTTGTGTTAAATTATGATGAAATGTTTGTTCAACTTTTAGTTTCATTTTTATTGGGTGAGAACTATCCGTTTGTGAACTATAGTGATTATGTTTCTCTTTTGGATGTGCTAGAGCGATTGGCTCTTTATTCTCCTTTTGTTTCTTGTCAAATTTATGATTGTCCGGGCAATAAGTATGTGTTTTATGCAGATAGTTCTTTTTTTGATTTAAATCTTATCTCGCCATTTTATTTGTGGAATATGAATTGCAACATTCTTGTTAATGACCCTATGCATTCTACTGTGGAAGAAGTTTTTTGTGCGGTTCTTTCTGTTTCTAGCGATGAGGAAATAGAAGAATATAGTAAATTATTAGACTCACATATTGAACTTAGAAAAACGCGTCATGAATTTCAATAAGTGTTCTATTTTTTTCTTTTTTGGAATATGATGATTTAGGTGATAATCATGGAACAAGCAAATACCCCTTTAATTCCTAGTAATCATGAAGTAAAGATTATTGATCGTAGAGAAATTCATATTTCTGGTGTTAAGAAAATAAATAGTTTTGATCACGAAGAGTTTTTGTTAGAAACGACTATGGGAGTTTTGTTATTAAAAGGAAGTGGGCTTGAAATTTTAAAGCTGGATACTCATGATGGAAATGTGTGGATAAAAGGAAAAATTAACAGTTATCAGTACTTAGAGAAAAATCAAGGAAAGGCCAAAGAAGAAAGTTTTATGGCTAAGTTATTTAAGTGATGAGTGCAGGTATTCAACTTTTTACTTTTTTCATTTCTTTTTTATATGGTATTTTGTTTTCTTTTTTAACACGTTGGCATTTTCATGTCATTCTTTCTAATTCTATTATTATGAAGTATTTGTCGACTATTTTATTTATGATAGATGTTGTTTTAGGTTATGTGATTATTATGTATCATATTAATCAAGGCGTTATTCATATTTATTTTTTGCTGTTTGTATTTTTTGGATTTATTCTTGAAAATATTTTACATAAATATGTCAAATTACCAAAATGTATTCAAACAATGCTAGGCAAATTTTATCACTAGTGATATAATTTTTGATAGTAGTAAATATAGGTGATGGAAATTGAAAAAGAAAGGTTCTAAAAAAGCTAGAAAACGTTTTGTTGTGTTATCGATAGTGTTTTTAGGTATCGTTGGTTTTTCACTTGCCTCAGTATTTCAGGATTGGATGCAAATTGTGGATAATAAGCAACAGATTGCTTCATTAACTGCTTACTATAATGAATTGTTAGATGAAGAGGAAAGTTTAACGAGTGAGGTTACTAAGTTACATGACTCTGATTATGTTGCTAGATATGCTCGTGAGAAATATATGTATTCTTTACCGGGAGAATATATTATTAAAGTACCGGATGAAAATGGAGAAAGTTAATTAATACTTTCTTTTTGTTTTGTTTTATTTTAAAATAGTAACAGTGGTATTATGAATAAGTATTGGAATATAGACAATTTTGATTTGAAAATTCAGGACAAGACTATTCTTGCCGATTTTTCTGTTGATTTTCATGAGTCTACTTGTTTGTTAGGAGAAAGTGGTTCTGGGAAATCTTTGTTATTAAAAGAACTTGTAAAAAATAAAAATTATGTTGGAAATGTTGCTTTTTATTTTGGAGAAACAAGAATTTGTGGAAATTGGAAGCAAGAAGTTTCCTATTCTCAATTGGATAAAAATGTTCAATTTTTTTTAGAAAAGTTTTTAGAGACTACTAAGTCTTTTCCGTATAAGTATGCAATTGTTTTAAAAATTTTAAGTTTTCCTGATTTTTTCTTTTGTGAGGACTTACATGGGTTATTATCTAGAAAAGAAAGAATGTTATTGTTTCGTTTTTTGAAAGAACAGCATATTTTGATTTTTTATGTGACGAATGATATTGAAGATACTATTTATTTTGATTATTTGATTGTTCTTAAAAATAATAATATAGCAATGGAAGGGAAAACACTTTTGGTATTAAAAGAAGAGAAGTTAATGAAGTTGCTTGGTTTTTCTTTACCTTTTTATGTTAATATGTCTAGACAACTTAGTTATTATGGGCTTTTAGAAGATGTTTGTTTATCAAAGGAAGAATTGGAGGATAAGTTATGGCCATCAAAATGAGTCAGTTTGTTTTAGATAATACTTTTTCTGTTTTAGTAAATTTTCCTAGTAAAATTAAAGGTGTTGTAAATAATTCTTCTTCTGGATATGTTTTAGATAGAAAATTTACGGATAAAATAAGCGCGATAGATTATTTAAAGTCAAAAGTAGAAGCAAGTGATACAAAAATTATACAAGCATTACAATTAGTGAAATTAAAGAGTAGTTTGCATACAACGTTGCTTGCTCATTTAACGAAAGCTGAACTTAAGAAGGTGCAATTAGCTGAAGTGTTACTTGTTGCTTCTAAAGTTATTATTTGTGAATATTTTTTTGAAGATTTGATTTATAGTGAGAAAGAATATTTTAAACGTTTTTTTAGAAATTTAATGTATAAGAAGGGTATTTCTATTATTTTTATTGAAAATGATATGAATTTTGTTTGTGAAACTGTTTCTAAATTTTATTTGTTTACTAAAAATGGTAAGTATAAATTGATAACGGATTTTTATGATGATGAAATTTATCAATATGTAGAGATGCCTTATACTGTTGAATTAGTGAAGTTTTTTGAAAGTAAGGGTCATGTGATTGATCATGATGTTACTTTTAATGAAACTTTAAAGGCTATTTATAGAGGTGTGCAATGAGATATTTCGCAAGAATTAGTTATGATGGGAGTCATTTTGAAGGGTTTCAAAGATTAAAAAATGGGCGAGGTGTCCAAAATGAAATAGAGCATGTTCTTAGTATCTTGGCTCATCATGAAGTGAAGGTAAAGGGAGCCGGTAGAACGGATAGAGGTGTTCATGCACTTGATCAATGTATTCACTTTGATTTTGATTTGGATATTTCTGTTAGTAAATTAAAATATGTTCTTAATCGAATGCTTTCCAAGTATATTGCTGTGCGGGAATTAGAGGTTGTTTCTTCGGATTTTCATGCAAGACATTCCGTACGGAAAAAAACGTATGTTTATAAAGTGTATCGAGGTGAAAAAAATCCTTTTTTAGAAGATTATACCTATCCTTATTATCAAGAGATTGATTTGGATAAGATGAGAGAGTGTTCAATGGTATTTTTAGGAGCACATAGTTTTCATAATTTTGTAAGTGGAGAAAGAGATAATTATGACTCAGAAATTTTTGCTTTTGATATTAAAGAAGAAGGGGATTATCTTTTGTTTACTTTAGAAGCAAAGAGTTTTTATCGTTATATGGTTCGTTCTATTGTTGGAGCGGTTATGGATGTTGGCAGTGGTCGAGCAGATATAAAAGAAGTGCAGGATGCTTTGGCAAGTTTTTCTAAAAAGCAATTTTCTATTGTGCCTCCACAAGGACTTTATCTTACAAAAATAGAGTATTAGACTCTTTTTTTGTTAAAAAAGTATAAAAGTGTCTTTTTTTGTTTGACATTAGAGGTTTCTTCGCATATAATTTTAATCGGTACATTTTATTTATCTTGAATGGATTTTGCCTTGGGAAAGCGAAGGACAGGAGAGAAGAATGAAAGGATTTTAAAATGAGTACATTTTTACAGAAAAAAGAAAACGTTGAACGTAAATGGTATGTAATTGATGCTGAAGGTATTTCATTAGGTCGTGTTGCTAGTAAGGCTGCTAGTGTTTTACGTGGTAAACATAAACCTACTTATACTCCAAGCGTTGATTGCGGAGACTATGTAATCATTGTGAATGCTGACAAAGTGAAGTTAACTGGAAATAAATTAGATGATAAGATGTATTATAATCACTCTGGTTATCCAGGAGGACTTAGAGAACGTAATGCAAAAGAAATGATTCAAAATTATCCTGAAGAAATGATGGAAAGAGCTGTTAAGGGAATGCTTCCTCATGGACGCCTTGGCAGACAAATGGGTAAAAAGTTGTTTGTGTATCGTGGAACCGACCATAAACATCAAGCACAAAAACCTATAGAATTAAAGGTAATGTAAGGAGGACGTTATGGCAAAACAAAGTTGGAAAGCTACAGGTAGAAGAAAAAGAGCTGTTGCTCAAGTTACATTAACAAGTGGTACTGGAAACATTACTATTAATGGTGTTGATGTAAATGAATACATGCCTGATAAAATTTTAGTTTTAGATTTAAAACAACCACTTACTTTAACAAATAATGAGAATCGTTTCGACATTACTGTTAATGTTAAGGGTGGCGGATATGCTGGACAAGCTGGCGCTATTCGTTTAGGAATTACAAGAGCATTATTGTTATTTGATGCTAATACAGATCAAACAGCTGATACTGCTTATCGTAAAATTTTAAAACCAGCAGGAATGATTACAAGAGACCCAAGAGTGAAAGAACGTAAAAAATACGGTCTTAAAAAAGCTCGTCGTGCTCCACAATTTAGTAAACGTTAATAAAAATGTTTTCTTTATCCTCATAAACTTTGTGTTTATGAGGTTTTTTCTTGTTAGTTTTGAATATAGTTTAATATGAAAAAGAATTTTATTTGTTTTTTTGTGTTTGCTATTCTTGTATCTTTGTTTACTAATATATCTGTCTCGGCTGATTCTCCTTTATCGGGACAAGTGTTTGTGTTAGATGCTGGACATGGAGGAGTAGATCCGGGGACAGTTGTGGGAGAAATCTATGAAAAAGATATTAATTTAAAAATAGCTATGTATTTAAAAAGTGAGCTAGAAACGTTAGGTGCTAAGGTTATTTTGACCCGTTCTGGTGATTATGATTTGGGTACTCCTAATGCTACTTATCGTAAGAAAAGTGATTTTGACCATCGCATTAAAATTATTAATCATAGTAATGCTACTTATTATTTGTCTCTTCATTTGAATTATTTGTCTTCTTCTAGTTATTCGGGACCTCAAGTGTTTTATTCTAGTGTCTTAGATGAAAACCAAGAGCTTGCTCTTCATTTACAAGAATATTTGAATTCTAAATTAAATGGAACAAGAGAAGTTAAAAAAATATCGAATACAATTTATATGTATTCGAAATTAAAAGTTCCAGGAGTTTTGATTGAATGTGGTTTTTTGTCTAATGCTAATGAACGTAGTAAATTACTTGATGATAATTATTTGAAAGAATTTGCTAAGTATGTGGCAGAAAGTTTTAAAGATTATTAAAACTTAAAGTATTTCATTGTTTGAATTTTATTACAATCTATTCCTGTAACATAAGAGTTATTGCCGATGTGGGCGAGTAGCTCTTTTTTTGTAATTTGGTTTTTTAGATATTTTTCGGTTAAAGTAATTAATTCAATGGTTTTTGTTAGTGCTTGTTCATATAATTCTTGAAAAGATTCGTTATGAATAATTGTGTTATCCACTGGATATACCCATGTTTGTTTTGTTTCATTTAAGTATTCTGGTATTAATTTTGTTACATGAAAACTTAGATATTGATATTTTTTGTGATTACATAGGAAATCACGGAGTTTATATAGAGCTTTTTTGATACCTGTGCGGTCTGTGACAGCATATTTTAAGATAAAATTTCCCATAGCAACACTTTTTTCATAGATAGGTCCCATGTTATCTATTTGAAATGTGTTTTTGAAAGTATTTGTTAGAGTTTCTTTTAATTCATTTGAAAACTTTTCTTTTGGTAAAAGCATATTTGCTATTTGGACATCTTTTAAATTTTTGCCTGTTTTTTTCTGATATATTTGAGCATCAATATTTACTTCTATTTTTTCATGTAGTCCATTGTATTTTTTGTCTTTTTCTTCATCTCCAGCCTGATAAATTACGAAGGGATGGCAGGTGCTGTCTAAAATATAATGGCAATAAGACCCATAAAGATAGGCAATAGTGTCTGAGGTAGGGTTCTTTTTTACTTCATTTAATATGTTTTCAAAGTATAGGTTTACTTTTATTTTTTGAGCTTCATAACCTAAAGTTCTTTCTTTTTTGCCAAGCCATGGAGTTAATAATTTATAATAAAATAAGTTGTCAAAACTTTGGGCAAAGATGAGAAAAATAGGGTAAGAATTTTGAAATGTTTTTTTGGTTTCATTATTTAATTTATTTAAAATATCTTTGGCAAAATAATGATGTGTAACGATTGATGGCATAGAATAACCTCCATACAGTATTATACTTTATTTTCACTCATTTTTCACATAATTATAACTATTTTGACAACATTTCTAACTATTATATTCTTGTGCTTTGTGATATAATTGTTTTAGAATATGGGGTGTCCAAGATATGACAGGTATGACGAAGATTTTTAAGACACTGGATGAGCAAGTACGCATATTACAAAGTAAAGGTTTAATTATTAATGATGAAGAGGAAACAAAAGATATTTTACTTCGAGAGAATTACTTTTTCATTAGTGGGTATAGACTTCTCTTTATGGAAAGCATTACTAATAAGATGTTTTTACCGGGAACAACTTTTGAAGAGCTATATTCCATGTTTCAATTTGATCGACGTGTACGTAACATTCTTTTTAAAAATTTACTTATCATTGAAAATAATATTAAGAGTATTACTGCATATAATTTGTCTGGGAAATACGGAATTCGTGAAGATGAGTATTTAGATCCTAAGAACTTTGTGAATGATCGGAAGAGAAAAAAGCAGATTGATGATTTACTTCGAAAAATGAAACGACAAATTCGAGTGAATGGAAATCAGCATCAAGCGACTCTTCACTATACAAAAAAATATGGATATGTTCCATTATGGATTGCAGTAAAAGTATTATCTTTTGGTATTGTTAGTGAACTTTATCAAATATTAAAAGTCGAAGATCAAGAAAATATTGCTAAAGATTTTGGGGTAACGAGAGAAAATTTGATTGTTTATTTACCAATTTTAGCTAACTTCCGAAATCTATGTGCACATGAAGATATTTTGTATGATCATAAGGCTCAAAGAAATATTGAAGATACTAAATTTCATGAACAATTGCAAATACCAAAAGTAAATGATGAATATATTTATGGTAAGAATGATTTGTTTGCAGTGATTATTATTTTGAAGCAAATGCTTAGAAAAGACGACTTCTTTTTGCTTATGAGTGAAATAGAATATGAAATTCAAATTTTAGCAGATCGTTTAAAGACGATATCTATTGAAAAAGTATTTGATCGAATGGGGTTTCCTATGAATTATGGAGAGATAGTGAGGTTATAATGAAAGAAAAAAAAGAACAAACTGTGAATAAAACAAGTAATAAGAAGATTATTTTAGTTGGAATTGCAATGTTCTTTATAGGCGCAATTGGGTTATATTTATTGATTTACTTTTTTCCTGATCCTTTTATGAAGACTATTATGGAAGAAAGGGAAGTTCGTAATGTGACTGTGACGGATACTGGAATAGCGGATGCAGTGGAAAAAATTTATGATGCTGTAGTAGTTGTTAAAACTTATAGAGATGGTTCTCTTTATGCAACTGGTACAGGATTTGTATATAAAGAAGATGGAGATACTGCGTATATTTTAACTAATAATCACGTTATTGAAGACGGGGATGAAATATATGTGGAATTTACTGATGGCTCTAATGTGATTACTACTGTAGAGGGTGCAGATGTTTATTCTGATATTGCAGTCTTATCTCTTAGTTCTGAACATGTTACAACAGTAGCTCAAATCGGTAGTAGTGAAGATGCAAGAGTAGGAGATACAGTCTTTACTGTTGGAGCACCAATTGATTCTAGTACTTATTCTGGAACAGTTACAAGAGGTATTTTATCTGGTAAGAACCGTTTAGTTAGTGTTTCTACAACTAATAATAGTACATCTGATATGATGATGAGTGTATTACAAACTGATGCGGCTATAAATTCAGGAAATTCTGGTGGACCACTTGCTAATGCGAATGGTGAAGTGATTGGTATTACATCATTAAAGTTATCTTCTGGTAGTTCGACTTCTGCAAGTATTGAAGGTATGGGATTTGCTATTCCAATTGAAACGGCTTTAAATTATGCAGAAAAATTAGAACAAGGAGAAACGATTGTCAGACCACAACTAGGAATTACTATGTCAAACTTATCTGATGCGATTTATAGACATTATTCTGAGTTACGTAATATTGATATTGACTCAGGTGTTTATGTAGAAGAAGTATCTAGTGGAAGCCCTGCTGAAAAAGGTGGATTAAAAGTTGGGGATATCATTATATCAGCAGATGGTGAAGATGTTCCAAATTTAGCCTATTTAAGATATTTATTATATAATCATGATGTTGGAGACACTATGTCATTAACGGTTTATCGTAATGGCGATAAAGTAGATTTGACGATTACGCTTGATCAATCAGCAAGTTAGAAGGAAAGGAATAACTTAAGGTTATTCTTTTTTTTGGGGGGGTAGTTTTTTATAATGTTTGGTATAAAAAAAGAATAGAATTTGTAGGTTCTATTCTTAAGTTTTTGTTATTATTTTTCTTCTTCTAAATATTTTTGTAATGCGTTAGCAATTGCATCAGCATAGCCACTTTGATTGTTAATCATATTTTGTAAATCAGTTAGATTATCAATATATCCTAATTCAAATAAGTATGGTTCTGCTGTATTATTTGAGTTGTAATGTTCATTTTTTGGATAAGTTGGAGAGTATCTACCATCGTTTGTTGCATGTGTTGATATGCCACCGACTTCTCTAATGTAGTAGTAGTAAATAGTGTCGGTTGTTTTATTACTAGGTTGTACATCATCTTCTGCTATTTCTTCTTCTGTAAAAAATCTTTGATAAATTCCATCTGCTATTTTATAAAGTGATTTATAGGATGGTGCAGTATTTGCAGTATTTATTAATTCTTGCATAAAGGTTTCTGCTAAATCTAAGTTTGTATCGTTTGCAATATATATTTCTGTTCCATTTAAATAACTTAGGCCACCATCGACTCCAGAGGAATTGTGATGGATTGCAAAATTAAATTTTGATTTGGTGTCATTAGCCATCGTGGCGCTTCCCATAGGGTCATAGATTTCTACATAGTCTTCTAGAGTATTTCGTGTCATAGTTACTTTATATCCTAGGCTTTCTAATTTTGTTTTTAAAGCTTGAGATATTTCTAAGTTAAAGTCTGATTCTGTATACAAGGTTCCACCATTATAGCAGTACCCGTAGTAATCCGGATCGTAGATGTTATTGCCATTTAAGCAAATGCTTTTGCCAGGATCACTTGCATCATGCCCAGGATCAATGGTAATATCGTATACATCTTCAGGTAACTCAGTTTCATAAATATGAAATCTTAATGTTGGAAATTGTTCATAAGTGTTCCATTCAATATCAATTTTATTGTTTTTGTTGTCTTTCGTAAGTGTATAATATTCTAAATCTTTATAATCTGAATTGTTTTCTAGAGAATAATACTTTGTAATCGGGTTATTGTTTTCGTCTTGATTTGTAGTTTTAATTAATAAGTAATATTCTCCGGTTGGTAACTTTTCTAAATTTATTCCTTCATTGATATATTCACTTGTTTGAAAAGTGTAACTGTTATTATCTTGTTCTAAGTTCCAAGGTATTTCCTGTTCATAATCACCGTTTGTTAGGACTAGTTTTACATCTTCTATAGATTCTGGAAGAGTAAATGTTCCTTCTAAATTCATATGGATACCGTAAATTGCATAGGAATTTATTTCTACATAAGCAGTAGTATCAATAGTTTCTAAAAATTTTTTTGTGCGTTCTTTAAAAATCAGATTATAGCCTACAAATATTAGTAAGGCCAGCAATAATACAATGCATATCGGTACTAAAATCGTCAAATATTTTTTTGAGTTTTTTCTTCTTCTTTTTTTCATAACTACCAACTTTCTATGTTACAATAATTATAGCAAAGTTTTATTTTGTTTACAATTCATTATTGGGGTGGTCATATTTGAGAAATTTATTTGATTATTTAAAATTTTATAAAGATGTTTCTTTTGAAACAATGGCTTTTAATGATATTGATGCCTTAATTTTTTCATTATTAAGTTATGTGGAGTTTGAAGGGATTGCTCCTAGTGGAAAAAGAGAGTTTATTTATTTAGAAGAAGCATGTTATAAATTTTTGTTAAAATTTAGTGAGAAGGATTTTAAAAAGAAAGATTGGTTGTTTCCTAATTCTTATAAGTTAGTAAAGGTGTTAAAAACTTCAAAACGTTATTATCATTCTAAATTATATTATTTTGTTTCTAACGTGGAGGATGATGGGCAGTTTGGAGCACTCACGATTCGCCTTCCTAATAAGATTACTTTTGTGTCTTTTGAGGGAACCGATAGTACTGTTTCTGGCTGGAAAGAAGATTTTGAACTTATGTATCAGTTTCCAATTTATTCTCAGGAAAAAGCCGCGGCTTATTTTAATCAAACGTTAACTATATTCGACCGTAATATCTATGTTGGAGGTCATTCTAAAGGCGGAAATTTAGCAATGTATGCTTATATGTATGGAAAAAAAATGTATAAGAAGCAAGTTCGTCAAGTTTATAACTTTGATGGACCTGGCTTTTTAGATGATGTACTTTCTTCTTCTGTGTATCAGGATTTACGTAAAAAACTTACGATGGTTGTTCCAAAAGATAGTGTTATTGGAATGATTTTGGGACATAAAGAGTATTTAGTTGTTAATAGTAGTGCTTATGCAGTGTTACAACATGATGGGTTCACTTGGGAATGTTTTGGCGGGAATTTTGTTACAACTTCTTTATCAAGAAAGAGTAAAAGATTGGAAGAGAATTTGCGAGAGTATTTAAATAGTATGACTTTGGAAGAAAAGAAAAGTTTTGTGGAAACTGTATTTGCTATTTTTTCAAAATCTAATATTACGAATATTATGCAACTTAAGGATTTAAAAATTACGACTCTTTTAATGTTAATGAAGGAGTTAACCAGTATTCCAACTAATACGAAACGTAATTTGGTAGCGTTGCTTCGAATGCTCATTACCGGTATGAATTAGTTTGTTGAGGAGGAATTTTTGTGAAGATTTTATTTTTATCAGATATTCATGGTAAGTATGAAAATTTGCATGTAATTGAAAGGGTGTTGGAAACACAGAAGATTGAGAAATTGGTTGTGTTGGGAGATTTGTATTATCAAGCTAATAATACAAGGATTTTGTCTAAAATAGACCGATTTCAAGTCAGAGATTTTTTGGAGAAATATCAAAATATTTTAATTTGTATGCGTGGTAATTGTGATGCGGATGTGGATGTAGTAACGTCTTCTTTTCCTATTTGTGAAGGACTTTCGATGATTTTAGTAGATGATATTTCTATTTATATTACTCATGGAAATGAGTATAGTATGAAAAAGAATGAAAAATTTCTCGATAGGGAAGGTGTTTTGGTTTATGGACACGAACATGTTCCGTATATAAAACGTATGAACGATATGGTTTATATTAATGTTGGTTCTATTTCTTTTCCACGAGAAGGAAATTTGCCAACTTATATGATTTATGAAGATAAAACATTTACAATTTATGATATCGAAGGCATGATTGTCGATAAAATTACTGTGGATAACTAATTTGCTTTGTGGATAGCAAAAATTATCTTTTATCATAGATTATGATAGGAGGTATTTTATATGGCCAAAAAAATCGTGATTGATGCTGGACATGGTGGGGAAGATCCTGGAACTAGTGCAAATGGTATTGTTGAGAAAGATTTGACTTTAAAGATTAGTGAGTATTTACATAAACGTTTTGATGAGCTTGGTATTCCAAATGAAATGACAAGAACTAGTGATGTGACGTTAGGACCTAGTGATAGACCAACGAAAGCTCAAAGTTTTTATGGAAATGGTAGTGATGTTATCCTTCTTTCTAATCATATTAATGCCGGTGGTGGAGATGGTGCAGAAGTTATTTATTCTTTACGTAATTCGGATAAGCTTTCTAGTATGATTGCTAATGAATTTGTTAAATCTGGACAAAATGTGCGTAAGTATTATCAACGAAGACTTCCATCTGATCCATCTAAGGATTATTATTATATTTTAAGAGATACACCTAATAATGAGTCTGTGATTATTGAATATGGTTTTGTAGATAGTACAGGGGATGATGTTAGTTTATTAAAAAATAATTGGGAAGAACTTGCGGAAGCGGTTGTTAGAGCAGTGGCTAGTTATGTTGGTGTTCCATATTCTGGTGGTTCTAGTGGTACAAATAGTTATGTGGTAAAATCTGGTGATACATTGTGGAGTATTGCTAAAAAGTTTGGTGTCAGTGTTGATGATTTAAAAGAAAAGAATAATTTGACAAGTAATGCATTGTCTATCAATCAAGTCTTGTTAATTCCAACGACAGAAGAAGAACCGGTGACTACTGGAGAGTATTATACCGTTGTTGCTGGTGATAATTTGTATGCGATTGCTAGGCGTTTTGGGCTTACTGTTGATGAATTGAAATCGTTAAATCATTTAACTTCGAATAATCTTAGTATTGGTCAAAAATTGCTTGTGAAGGCTAGTGGAGAAACGAGTAATGGAAATGTTTATGTAGTGAAATCAGGCGATACATTGTATAAGATAGCAAATCAATATGGTCTTACAGTCAATGAACTTAAAGATTTAAATGGTCTTACTAGTGACTCTCTTAGTATTGGTCAAACATTAGTTGTTGGTAATTCTTCTTCAAGTGGTTCTAACGACACTATGTATACCGTTGTGCCTGGTGATAGTTTATATGCTATTGCTAATCGATATGGTGTTACGGTTGATGAGTTAAAAGCTTATAATAATTTGACTTCTAATATGTTATCGATTGGTCAAGTTCTTAAAATTCCAAGTCACGGAAATGAAGTGATTTATACTGTAGTTGCCGGTGATAACTTATATGCGATTGCTCAGAAGTATAATACTAGTGTCAATGCTATTATGAATGCAAATAATTTAACAAATTCTATGTTGTCTATTGGTCAAAAGCTTATTATTCCATAGAAAAAGGCTACTTGAGTAGTCCTTTTTTGTGAGAAAAATATTTAGTAAATCTCATCGCATTCTCCAACGTTTGGTCTATAAAAGCAGTGATTTTTGTAACGACCTGCTAGAGGTTGAGAATACCAAGTAGATGTACAATTGTTGCTTCCTGGAGCATAGAACCATAAGGCATGCGTAGCAGGGTAATAGTATTCTCCTTTTAATATACGTTCGGCTAATTGTTTTTCAAGGTTTGTTGGAGTTGCTTCAAATAAAGAACTATTTGTTCCGACAAATTGGTTTGGTTGGTAGATTACATCATAAATGGTATTTACATTTTTAAAGGTATAACAATCTACTAAAGCACGATTGACAACGACATTTCCAACCATTAGCATACCTAGATCACCTTCATTTAATGCTTCGGCTCTCATAATTCTTGCGAGTAATTCTTTTTCTTTTGCGGTATAATCAATTATCACATTTATCACCTAAAGTATTTTATGTAAAAAATACTGGAAATGTCCGTATTCTCATGATATAATGAGGATGTCCAAGAAATTTTAGGGGCGTGGTATAATGGTAGCATAGGAGTCTCCAAAACTAACAATTAAGGTTTGATTTGTTTTTTAAAAATCCTTTGGTTTTATTGAGTTTAAGGAGATTAGAAGGTACAAAAGTTGTTAAAAAAATGAAAATTGTACCAAAAATTGTACCAACCTATGAAAAAATAAATCAATTATTTTTGATTTATGTGTATTAATTTAGGACAATTTTAACCGTTTTTTATTCGGTACATATTGATTAAAATTGATAACATTTGATATAATTTTAATTGTTTTAAAAATAATTTATAGGGGATTAGTTTAATGGTAAAATATCGGTCTCCAAAACCGCGGTTAAGTGTTCGACTCACTTATCCCCTGCCATGAGAAAATACCGATTTTTTCCTTGTTTTATAAGGTTAAAATCGTTTTTTTTATGCCCATCGTACTTAGTTTTGTTGTAATTTAGTATAACACCCACAGCTTTTTTGAACGTTGATTTGTTGAGTTCTAATATAAATAATTTTTCCACATTCACATTGACATTTATAAAAACAATGTTTGTTCTTATCTTTGTCCATTGATCCCATATATTCTAGGATTGTTAATTTGTTAAACTTATATCCAACTGGATATTTCTTTTTACTCATTTTTTCCCACCTCAATTTATATATTTTTACAACACAAACACTATCACAGAAGGCAGTAAATATCAGTAAAAAGTTATTGAATATGACTTGCATTATTTTTTGACCAGAGTTAACATCACTATCAATGGAGGATTTGTTATGAAAAAAGAAATTCAGTTTAATGAGAATGAGTACGTGCTTTACCGTACTCTTGAATGTTTATCTAATTGTTTGTAAAGCAAGTTATAATCAGGTTAAAGACATGAAAGAATTTATAAATGCTGATAAATACCTTATTTAAAAAGGGATTATCGGCATTTTATTATGAAAAAAACAAAGCTGTTTTGAGACCTTATCTTGCGTAAAATTGAAAGATTTTAGCGATCTCACTTTCGACATGAAAAGAAATCTGTAATCTTAATTTGTTCATACTTATTTTTTGCTTCGTTTTAATAGGATTTAATATACCTAAAGCCATTTTCTTAATAATTTGTAATCCTAGTAAAGCTTCTTTATCCACAGTAGTATTGTCATCTTGTTTAAAAGTGAAATCTAAGTGCCAATGTAACTTGTTTTCTACGGACCAATGACATCTTATACAATTATAAAATAGATTCACATCTAATGGTAAACTACTTATGTAGTATCTATATTCTGTCTGTTTGTTTTTGTTGTATGGATTATCAAAAATCTTTTTGATGACCCCGATAGATTTTAATCCTGTCCATAATTTCTTTTCAAAATACCAGTCCACATCCGTAGTTTGATAACATTCATAAATAATGGTTTCATTTCCTCTTGTTTCAATCGTTTTCTTGTAATTTTCAGAATGTTTTGATAGTTCTTTTAAAGTCTCTTCATCAAAGTAATCTACGATATCTCGATGTAGATTCGGTTGATTTTCTTTCACAGCAAAACAATAGTCTCCACGTTTCTTTTTTACGATCGTGCAATTTTCTTTTTGAGTATTTATAGCATCTACCGTTATGATTTTATTACGGATATTAAGGCGGTCTATTATGGTAGGAAAAGCAGTAATTTCGTTTGTTTTATCTTCTATTTTTTCGCTAGCCAAACATATGCCATATTGATTAGAATATGCATTTAAAACATTTAAAGATTTTACGGCTTCTACGTCTCCGTTTTCATTTAATTTTAAATAGGAACTACTTTTATCCACCTTACCATCTATATTAATGATATCTCTCATTTTTTTCTTTTTGATCCCAATAATATCTGTTAAGAAAAATAGACAGATGGATTCTAACTGAGAGGAATCTATACAAGAAATGATTCTTTCATAGGTTTTTGAACAGGGAATACCACCTGTCATTTTTAAATATTTTCTCAAGAATTTATAATTGCTTTTAGCAAACACAACAATATCATCCCAATCGTTACAATTAGCTATTACAGCTAAAAATACAGTGATTACGATGTCCCATATTTTATATGTTTTTTTCTTTTTTTGACGAGGATCATCAATTTGTTTGTTAATTTGTTCTATCAAGTTATCAATACTTTCTTTTGAGATATCTTCTATAGAAATATTTTCTTTTTTTATAGTTTTTCTTACTGTTCTTTTTGCTATCATTTCTTATCACTCCTATTATCAATAGTACTTAAAATAAGAGTTCAAATCAATCATTTTATCACATAAAATATACATTTTAGATATTTTGGCAAGATTCATGCACAAAATTACATCGTTTTTTTCTTTAAAATATGACTATAATCCCTGCAATTATACTGGTTTATAAACTTTTCTTTTTTTTCATGTTTTTGACCTGAGTTATAATAAAAATTATGTGACCTGAGTTATAATAAAAATTAATTGACTATTGTGCATTAATGTGATAAACTTGTTTTAAGTAAAATTTAACTCATATTGTTTTTCTAAATAGTGGTAGTAGTGTTGTGTATTGAGTTTGTTTTATGTGTTGGGATGGTGATGCTATTCCAATAATAGTTGGCATTGATATAATTGTTTCTTGTTATATTCTGTGCAATTAAAAACATAATTCATATAAATCAGCATTTTTACTTTTTGTTTGTTTTAATCACAAATTTAGATTTAATTAAAAGAAAAGTTTATCATGTTAATTATTGTTGGAAACCAAAATAATTTTGTTTTGTTAATTGATTTGTAGTATTTTTTACACATGATGTTATAAGAATAAATGATTTTATTTTAAGAAAAGGAGTTTATTATGAAAAAAATTAGAACATTTTTTGTGTCAGGAATTATATTGCTACTTTTAACAATTGTTCCGATCCAAGCACATGCTACAACATATTATACATATAATAATCATGTAATTACTTGGAATGTAGAAAATATATGGTACTATGTTGACAGTAGTGTATCGTCTTATTATACGTATTTAATTTTAAGAGGTACTGATAATTGGGTACATACCGGCGTTGGATATAATAGGTTATATCCTTTAACGAGAACTACAAATATATCTTTAAGTGCTGTGGATTTTTATAGCTATGGCTTGCAGCCAAATACTTTAGCAATTACTACAGTGTATAAAAGGGTTAATGGACAAGCAGTGGCGGTAAATCCAAACAATGAAAATTGGTTATTTGCAGAAATCGCATTTGATGAAAACCAGATGAATACTTATGAAGAGAGACTTAGGTTGGTAGGTGTAGTACATGAGCTAGGACATGCATGGGGGCTAGCACATAATCCTGATACACATTCAGTAATGTACTGGAATGCTAGTGACATGGATTCTAGTGTAACAGGAGTAACCTCAATTGATAATGCTACATTTAATTACTTATATCCATAAAAAAGAAAGAAGGTTTAAAAATGAAGAAAAAATCTAAAACTATTATAATCGTTTCTGCATTTTTAGTAGTTTCCTTGACTGCTATAGGAACTGTTGGATATTTAAGGAAGGATTTGTCAAATAATAATTTGAAAGATGATGATAGTACTGAAATCAAAATAAATCAAAATGTTCCATCACAAGAACTTAATGATTCTCAAGACGCAACAGGCGACGAAAATATTATTAATATTGAGGTACATCCTTTTTATGGACATGAACCTGATTTGGAATTTTTAACAAGTGCTGCTGATCTTATTGTTTCCGGAACGATAGATACTTCTTCTTTAAATTATGAAGTTGAAAATACTTTTATATATACCGATATGAACATTCAAGTGACTAAAGTTTATAAAAATAATTCTGCATCTACATATAGTACTTCAGGAAACAATAATCTGAGTTCTTTAAATATTAAATCGATGGGTGGAAAACTTAGTGCTAAAGATTATGTGAATTCTTTAGATGAAAGTCACAAAGCAAAATATTCATTGAACGAAGAAGAATTAGAGACATATAGTTTTTCATTGGATACTTCGAATGGAAAATTAGATTATAAAGAAGCAAATACTGAATATCTTTTCTTTTTGAATAACATAAATGGTAGTTGGGTTCCGAATTCTAATCATTATGGTATCCGAAAAATAGAAGGTAATAAAGTATATGATTATGAAACTGATACATATATTGAAACAGATTTATTAAATTAATTATATGTTATAAAAAAAATCTTCTCCAGAAATTCTGGAGAGGATTTTTTTGTGGTTAATATGAATTTTTTATTAATAGCGTGAAATAATTTTTATGTTTTCATGTATTTTTATAGTACTAGGATTGCGATATAAAGTTTTAATTTTTAAATGTTGTGCATTATATTTTTTTAATGTTACTACTTGCTCTTGTTCTAACGCCAATTCTTTTATTCTTTTTTCTGGAATATTATCTATTATAATTATTCCGTCGGAGCATTCTATTTTTACAGAATACTTTTTTTGGTTTTCACTTTTTACGATAATAAAGTCTCCATTACTTAAATAAAGGGTATTATTGTCCTTTATGTATTTCATAAAAATCTCCTCCTTTGTTGCATATATACATGCGTTTAAGCCAAACTAAAGATATGATTTGAGAAAATCACATTAGGTGAAAATTTATGTTTCGATTAAAAGAATTACGAGAATATGAAGCTTATTCAATGTCTGAGATTGCAAATAAAATTCATGTTTCTAAATCCAGCTATGCAGACTGGGAATCTGGAAAAGCCGTTATTCCATTAAAACATATGATTTCTCTTGCAAATGTTTATCATGTTTCTTTAGATTATTTGTTCGGGTTAAGCGATAAACTTGAAAAAATATTTGAATTTAGAACATTGAATTCTTCTAGAATTGCCGATCAATTAAAAAAATTTAGAATAGAGAAAGGTTTAACTCAAGAAGAATTGGCTCATGAAACATACATTTCAAGATTCACATTATCTAGATATGAAACAAATAAATTGCTGATCTCAACGTCTTGTATATATGAGTTATGTAAAAAGTATTCTTTGTCCGTTGATAAAATGCTCGGATCTTAAAATTACATAACACCATAAGTATAACAGATTTATTTGTGTTGCACACAACACGGATAAATATTTATTTCTTTTTTAGTAACTATTCAGACTAAGAGATGAAAAAACATCTCTTTTTTTGAAGTAAAAGTTGATAAGTAACGAAATTTAGGGGAGTTATCCACAAAATGCATAAAGCCACTTGATTTATTTCAAAAATATGTAATACTTAAAGTAACAAGGAGATGAATTTCATGGGAAAGCACAGCAATTATAATCTAAATATTTATCATCAACTAGAAAAAATGTCAGAACAAATTGAAAAGCTACTTTCAGAAATTCGTGGCCTAAGACTAGAATTATATCAAGAAAAAGAATTGAGAAAAAAAGAGGAAGAAAAAAACCTAGAACAAGCAGAACTCATAAAAAAACTCATTGAAGAAAATGAACGATTAAAAAACCATAAGAACAAAGATAGTAATAATTCAAGCAAACCCTCTTCTACCAATATAGTTACTCCCAAAAAGAAAACAAGGTCTAATCAATATAATTATCGAACACAAAGTAAGAAAAAAATTGGGGGACAAATTGGACATATAGGTACTAATTTAAGTAAAAAAGATGTTGAAAAACTTATAGAAGAAAGAAAAATAGAAGTAAGAGAAATAACTCATATCATAAAAGGAGATAGTAAAAAACCAGCACTAGTAAAATATCGAATGGAATTGGAAATAAAACCATACATAGAAAAACATATATTTAAATATAGAAAGAATAGCAAAGAAAACTTACCAAAAGAATTTTATACAGATGTTACCTATGGAGATAGTATTAAAACTATGTCCATTCATTTAAGCTGCTATAATGTAATTAGTTATGAGAGATTAAGTGACTATTTTGCAGTAATTACTAATGGAATTTATCAAATATCCAATGGAACATTAGTAAATATTTTAAAAGAATTTGGAAAGAAGAGTGAAAAAACAATTCAAGTCATAGAAGAAAATTTTTTAAATGGCAAACATGGGTATACAGATGAAACAAGTACAAAATTCAACAAGAAAAAATTATATGTACGGAATTACAGTAATGAAAAAAATGTCATATATAAAATACATAAAAACAAAGGACATAAGCCTATACAGGAAGATAATATACTTCCAAGGTTTTTAGGCGGAATTATGGGAGATCATGATACCACTTTATATAAATATGGAAGTGAAAATTATGAGTGTAATATTCATTTAGGCAGATATTTAATGGAACTAATGGAAAATATTCCAGACACAAGTTGGACATTTAAAATGTATGAATTGCTTTTTAGAATGAATAATACAAGAAAGATAGCTAGAGAATATGAATTAAAAGAGTTTTCAAAAGAAAAAATAGAAGAATATCAAAAAGAATATGACAAAATATTAGAACTAGCCAAAAAAGAAAACAAAGAAATAAAATCTAGTTATTATCGAAAAGAAAAAGCAATACCTTTATAGGGACTTTCCAAAAACAAAAGTTACAATTACGGAGTAATAAGAACACTCCATTTTTTAATGCCTTCTGTTCTAATAATGTACTGTTCTTCAAGCTCTTTCATCTCTTTTTTATCAACAGTTAATCCT
>DVGF01000017.1 GCA_018712835.1 Candidatus Ventrenecus stercoripullorum | reverse complement strand
CTTGCTACAATACTAATTTTACTTTGAAAAATTGCATTCATGGTCTCAGGAAGAGGTGGGGTATCATAATCCATCCATAACCTTAACTCATAAGTCTTTTGGTCTCCTTCACTTCCTGTTGGAGCAAGTGTCCCACTAGTAAGTTTAAATGACCTATCGGCATTAGGAAGCGTTGGTTCTACTTCTTGAAAATTCTTTAAATTTTGAGGAGTCCCTCCATCCAACGATGCTTTAATATATTGATAACTTAATCTCTTTTCTATATCAGAAGAATAAATATCTTCCAAGTTCACTTCATAATGAGCATAAGTATCACACGTATTTGTAATGGTAAACGTGTATGGCGTTAGCTCCATTCCTTCTTCATCAGTTATAGGACTTGCATTTTCCAATTGAATATCATTTTCTTCATTAGTTAACGTCACTTCAAAGCAACTAACTCCCAAAGTATTAAAATCTCTTTGTTGATGAGTTATTTTCCAGTATGCATAACTCACACCCAAAATAATACTTCCTAATAAGATTACGCCTAACAAACTTAATATAATCTTCCTCTTTTGTATCAAATTCTTCTGATAATGCCAAACTCCACTATTTTTCATAAAATCTTCCTTATCCTAACAAAAATTTTACTATATTCTATCCCTGATTACAACCAAAACATGTAATTTTAGCCAAAAAGAAAAAAGGCCCTTAACAGCCTTCATTACACATTCCTACATTCATACTATCAATTAATTCACTATAAATATCTTTTAATTCTTCCTTTTCTTCATCTGTTAAAGTATCATATCCACTCTCTTGCGTAGATACACTACCGACATGTATGCCAGTCACTTCACCATTACTCACCGCGATAACAGTTGGAGCATAAATTCTCTTTTCTCCAGTACTAACTTCTTCACCATCTTTACCAGTCAAAATATATTCATCCAAATACTCATCTAACACATCTAACAACTTATAATAATTAGCAGTTCCTTCACGAGTGGTAACAACTTTATTATTTTCATCCAGTTCTAAAACACTACGAATATCTTCAATATCTAAATATTTTATCTCACTAACATTTTTTTCTTTGGCAACACTTTCTAATACTGGTAACACACTACGACACCAAGGACAACCAGCATATCCAAAATATAAAAGTGCCGTTTTATTTTTGAGTGTATCAATAGCTTCCTCTTCTGTAACATACACAAAAGGATTATCATCACTTAAATTCACAGTAGGATAAGTTCGATTATTATTCTCATTCACTTGTTCATTGTAAGTAGAGTATTCCTCTTGGATTTTTACTGCATCAGTAAGTTCCACATGTTCTACTTCCTCTTCTTGAAAAGCAAAATATCCACAAGTAATCGCAATACAAACAATAACAAAAATCAAGGCAATAAAAACAATGTTTTCTTTCTTCACAACATACACTTCTTTCCTCTAACATTATAACAAATTCCAAAGAAAAGGCAAGATTTGCTAAAAAAATGATGTAAAGAAAAAATCACAAACTTTTCTAGTTCATGACCTAACCTTTTTATCCTGCTTTCATTAAATTCTTAATATTTTTTATAACTTTCTTCTCTATTCTCGAAATATAAGACTGACTAATACCTAGTAAATCAGCTACTTCCTTCTGTGTAAAACTATCGGTATTATTAAGTCCATACCTTAAAATCATAATTTGTTTTTCACGATTTCCTAATTTATTAATTTCCTTTGAAATAAAATTTCTTTCGACACTTTTTTCATATTCATTACTGACCAAATCTATTTCCGTACCCAAAACATCTTCCAAATGAAGTTCATTTCCTTCATTATCATAATTTAAACTATCTTCCAAAGAAATCTCTTTCTTCCGTTTCTTATTCTTTCTTAAAAACATCAAAATTTCATTAGCAATACACCGCGAAGCATAAGTAGCTAGCTTAATATTCTTATCTAATTTATAAGTATTAATTCCTTTAATTAACCCAATCGAACCAATACTGACCAAGTCTTCCATATCATATCCCGTATTTTCATACTTCTTTGCTAAAAATACAACTAATCTCAAATTATGTTCAATAAGTTTATTCTTTGCTTCCATATCCCCTTGCTGAGATTTCAAAATACATTCTCTTTCCTCTTCACTGCTTAAAGGAGGTGGAAGCTTATCACTACTTCCAATAAAAAAACATTCATTATACTTTTGTTTAAGCCACTTAATAATTTTTTGTATCATAGCATCTCCTCCGCACAAAAAAAATTCAAAATACAGTCAACACCATCTCTTAATAGTTCCCCTTCACTAATACCTACCAAATAGTTTTTGCTCATTTTCCCATTGATTTCTAAAGAATCGATTTTAAAACATTTCATAAGTCCATGATAATTTAAAGTATTATATGGCACATAGATAATTTGCTTTCGTACATTTTTAGGAATTTTTTTCTCATTCACAATCACTATTTTTTTCTTAGTAACGGGATCTATCAATTTATTTCCTGTATCCAAATATGAATTTACTTCGATACTACCTCCATTCAAAAAATGAATGACCGCCCTATAATACTGTCCATAACAAACTACACTCTTCCGTTGTTTCACATAAATATATAACATAACGGGTGAAAATATGACTAAAAATAGATAATTCACAGAAATACTTTCATAAGAAAATATGATCCCATAATGACTTTCTGCAAAAGTTAAATTTAAAAAATAAAGAAATCCTCCCAACACAGTACTAGTCATATAAAAATAGCTAAGATTTTGAATAACATACTTTTTGTCCTTTATCCCAAAGCTAATCGTACACATAAGGATACTTAATACTATTTTAAAAAGAAAAAGAAGAATACTAGAAATAGATAGAAATAAAGTGAATATAGTAATACTTCCAACAAAGGCTCCTAAAAAAAGTCGTTTTAATGATGCATTTCTTTTTAATGTATTATTGACTGTAAGAAGCAAAAGAAAATCAAAAAACAAATTCAGAAAAAACACTAAATCTACATAGACTGTCATATTTTCACCAACATCATTATATAAAAAAAACGACTCCTTTTTTGTCGTTTCTAGTCACCCTGAAAAGTAATAGAATATTTACTTGGCCCCTTAATACATTTTCCAGTAATATCAAACTTTGATGCATGACAAGGACACTCCCAAGTTTTTTCTATAGGATTAAATAACAACGTACACCCCATATGAGGACACCGTCTTAAAATGGTATATGTTTTCTTACCATCATGATAAACAGCAACTTCTTTTCCATCAATTTTCAAAAACTCCATATTAGGAAAATCATGATGATACAATTTACTTCGAATAAAACTATATGTATTATCAAACGTATTCTCTAAATAAGGAAGTATTTTAGCCCCAAAGTTTTTTCGATGCAAAGAAAATAAAGAAGCATAAGAATTTTTCTGTTTTAAAATCAAATCACTAATAATATGTGCACTTAAAGTACCATTTGTCATTCCCCATGTATTATAACCAGTAGCTAAATACATTTGAGGTTGCAAAACTCCAGAAAGTGGCATCATATCAAAAGTCATCACATCTTCATTACTCCATAAAAAGTCTGGCTGATTTCTTGCTAAATAACTAAAATTCTGCATAATATCCCAAGACTTACGAATTCTATGACTTCCCATCAAAGTAATTTGATAAATTTTTTCATCTTCTAAAAAACGCTCAGAAATGATATTAGGTGTTGTCGTAATAAATGTAGTATGCGGATTAATTTTCACCTGATTCGCTGCAACATAAGACTTTTCCAAATACGTTTTTAAAGAAAACAAATAAGGAAGCAAAAAATACGGATAATGACAAGCAAGTACAACATGAGTTGCTTTAATAGAAAAACCATTTTCTGTCCCCGCAAAATATCCATTCCCTTCTTTGATAAGATTGACAATATTAGTTCCTTCATAAAATTCTACACCAGAACGCTTACATACACTCACTAATTGTTGTAAATACTTTAAAGGATGAAACACATACGTATCAAAAACTTTTAACTCTGCACCATGAACTTGAAGCTCAAAGTTTGCTTTTACATCACATCGTTTTAAAAATTCATATTCCCTTTTTAATTCTTCTACTTGATTTGTAGTAATAACGCCTGATGTAACCTTTTCCAAAGCACAATCAATATGTTCTTCTTGAATAATCGACAGAAGTTTTCGAATTGCTTCATGTTGACTTTCTAAATACTTTCTTGCTACAGAAAAAGAATACATCTTTTCTAATTTCGAATAAACAATCCCTTGTAAATAATTAATTTTTCCCGTTGTTTTAGAAGTAACACCATGCATCAATTGATTTCTCTCAGCAACTAAAACTTGAAGCCCTTTATCTTTTAAAAAATAAGCAGTAGAAATTCCAGTAATCCCACCACCTACAATTAACACATCAACCGTTTTATTTCCGCGTAATTTTTTTTCTTTTACAAAATCCATATTTTCTAACCAAAGACTATACTTCTTCATAAGACTCACCCAAAAATAGTATGGTTCCTTTCAAAAAAGAAATACATGAATTCAAGTATAATCAGACATGAAGCAAAAAAAACAAGAATACTGAAAATTTATTAGATTATTTAATAAAAAACTTAAACTAAATAAAAAGACGGATATAAAATTACACCGTCTCTAAATCATCAGCTAAAGAAGATAAAAATTCTTCATAGGCATCTATAAATCGTATATAATCATCTATATCAACTTGTCCAATTTTAAATTGAATATTTTTTTCTGGAATTTGGTAAATTTGATCACATTTTACTATACTATCTTTTTTTAAATTATTCTTATCATTTTTATTCAACGGTTCATTATATTTAAACCCAGAAATTTTTTTTGCTTTCTCTCTATGAGATGAAACAATCAATCCAAAATATTCTATAGGAACTAATTGATTATCATCATCAATTATAACATACAAATGATTTTGTCCTTTTGTGCCGTTATCATAATTATACTTAGACACAAAAACGATATCACCAATTTCATACTTTTTACTACCACTCACATATCTCAACTCCTATCTTAATGCTTTATAAGAACTTATCTTACCACGATGGTTTTCTTGTGTAACAGGAGTCTCTGCAAATGATGCTACATGCGATTTTATCAAGTCATTCTTTTGTGATTTCGCAATTAAAGTTTTGACTCTTTTTTTCAAACTTTGATTTTCGAAAAATGACTTTTTCAATTTTTTATCATTGTTCATTTCAGACTCTCCTCCTATTCTAATTAAACTATATCACATTTTATTAAATTTTACAAAATGATAAAATAATAAATTCATAAAATAGTGTACATACACTATCACAATTTCTTTCAAAAGTAAAGCTCTACTGCAAAAGAAAAAGAAAATTTTTAAAATTTAAACTAATATTTCTTATGCCTTGAATGGATATCTAATTGATATCGTCTAAAAATAGTATATTTTAAAACAGAAATACATGAATTCAAGTATAATTTTAGAAACAAAAGAAAGTAAAATTTTAACACATTCCTATAAAGAGAACGTATAAGGATTTTCCATAGTCCCATCTCCTGAAACAGTAACATCGCCGCGAATATTAATGACAGGTCTTAAACCATAGCTATTATAACCTGGATAATCATCATCAATAATTCCCAAATTACCTATATTAAAAAGCATAGCATTCCAATATTCTGCACCGAAAAAGTTATATCCTCCAGCTGGTGTCATTGTCCAAAAAGAATATCCTGTAACTAAATAGCTATTTGATGATGATTTTGTATAATTATCTCCACCATTAAATATTCCCCCAGAACTGCCAGATAACATTACTTCATCTACTGTGATTAATCCTATTGGATAGGTTAATGCTTTATTTCCTTTGTTTGAAGAGGCAGGTGAATAATAATCACTAGAATTCTCACATATTAAGGAAGGAGAGTTTGTTGCCACTCTTAAATATCCTTTATTGTATGTAGTAACTGTTCCTGTTCCTACTCCACTTTGTGTATTTAAAGTACTTCTATCGCCACAAAATCCCGAATTTGCATCAATGATTGATGCATAATTAGATAGGTTACCAGAATAAAAACTATCGTTTGTTTGTTTAATGAGAGATGATGTACTTAAACCATGAGCATCTCCATTTGTATACATATAGCCTAAATACATGTTATCATCATATGCAGGATTAAAAGTACTTGTTCCAACTTGTCTATCCGTACTTGACTAACCATTTGCATGTGGACTTGTCCCATCATATATCATACGGATACTTCCATTTCCATTAATTCTAATAATTCGCCAATAAAAGCCTGCAAAAGATACGTAATTATTCTCGACACTACCTCGGTAGTAATAAGAGACACCATCCTCATCCGTTGTTTCAAATATTCCTTTTTCATGAGACTCGCAGGCTTCATCATCACATGCTGACTTTGTAAAATCTGGAGTATAAGTGTATACATCTATTTCTCCTAATGCTGTATTTACAGTCTTTGTTCCAGTCTTAAAATATAAGTTACATTTCGTTCTTGTATAATCAGTCGCATTATAACCTGAGTAATCTGCTATAAATTTCCAAGTAGAATTATCGAATGTTGGAACAACCCCATTCGTACAATTGGAACTCTCTTCATCAAAAATATAACCTGTATTTTGTTTTGGAAGATCTCTTGTAATTTGTCCATCTACATAATAAGCAAAATAAATATCTCCTGGATCTTGATATTGCCCATTAATTACATTAAACTCTTTTTCTTCTGTAAACACCGCAAAACTGTTATAGAGTAAGACTCCAGCAAGCAATAAAATACAACACACAATAAATATTACAATAAATCTTCTTTTATTATCTTTCTCTTTAAATCTTTCTAGTTTCATAGTACACACCCATTCTAATATCATTGTACTATGAATAACCCCCCCCCCCGTCAATGACCGAAAATTCACTTTTTTACTTTTTTTCTACATTTTATTAAAAATTTGACATGTTTTTGACAAATGGCGGTG
>DVGF01000016.1 GCA_018712835.1 Candidatus Ventrenecus stercoripullorum | reverse complement strand
ATGTTATAAAAATATCAAATTTTGCTATAGTCATTTTTCTATTGCTTAATTTTTTAAAAAGATAAATAGCTGAAAATTGAGATAATAAAGTTGCCACATAGCATACTAATAACTGAAAGATTTCGCTCATTCTGCATCGATTCCTTTTCTATACTTTCTTGATATATAGTCTACTTGTTTGCCAGTATCTAGAATAAAGTATCCTTTTGCATAGTTTCTTTCAATCATTCTTGTTTTATTTGCAATACAACTTTTATGAGTTTGAACAAATCTCGAATCTAACTTCTCTAATAAGTCTACTAAAGAGTTACTTACTTTGAATGTTACATCATCTGTATCTGTATAAATAATTGATTTTCTTTCTTCTTTATCTCTTAAAATATAAAGAATATTTCTCATATAGATATCTACGTCTACGTGATTCCCATTAATCTTTAACATCTTTTTATCTGCTTTCTTATCTAAAATTAAGCGGATATCTCTTTCTAAACGATTTTCCATATCTTGAAATTTCTCGATAAAATCAAATACTTCTAAAATCTGACGATGAACTTTATCAAAATACTGGTCATGAGTTGTTACAAAGATTATCTCGCTATCCCAATCGTTTTCTCTAATCTTTTCTGCTATTTCCATACCACTTAGGCCACCGTCTAATTCAATATCCATAATATAGATTTTACGGTACAATGTATTATCAATTTCTTTTTGAAGTTTTTCATTATATTTTGAAAAATACTCTATCTCTATATCGATTTCTGTCTGTACACTTATTTTTCTTAACAATTCTCTTATTTGTTCTTGAACATTCTTTTCATCTTCTACCACTACAAACTTCATCATACTATCTCTCCACTTTCCATTCCATAAAATTTTGTTTACTGTAAGCAATTATATCATAAATTTTAAAAAAAGAAAAATCCCTTATTTAGGGATAATATTTTTAATTATGTATTCTTTAAAATCTTGGTAATAACACAAATTATTTTTTTCTGCATACTCGATAATTTTGTGATTGTTACCAATTAAAATGTATTGATATTTTTTGGATGTTTTCTTTAAAATGTAGGTCATGGTATCTTTCATGCCTGAAAATATATAGAATGGAAATAGTACTGTTTCTGTATCTTTTTTATATACCATTAGATATTTTTTGTGAATATTACAGATGATTTGATTTTTTCTTAGATTTAATCCTTGTTCTTCTTTTTTGAAACTTATGTTTTGAAATCCGATGTTTTGAAGTATTACTGTTAATACTTCTTTGTCACATTCTGAGTAATGGATAGGCACTACTAATATAAGTTTTTTGGCTTTAAATAATGTTAACCATTTTTTCTGACGGGCTAATTTTTCCAAGTAGGTTTCAAACAAGGAAATGTTTTTTATTTTTCCATAATCTAATGCTTCTTCAGGGAAGGCTATTTCATTTATCTCTTCTTTTTCTTTGTATTGAATAAAATTATCATAGAAATATAAAATTATCATAGTTCTTTAAAAAAAATCCCTAGAGGGATTATTTTAACTCTGATATATTTTTTTCAAATACGGTAGTTGGATTGGTTAGGGTTCCATCTACGTATGCTTCGAAAAGAAGAGTATTTGCTTTTGTTGTTCCTAGATTGCTTGTTCCAGATGTTGCGATTACTTGGTTTTGGGTTACTTGATCTCCAACTGCTACTTTTGTCTCACCTAATGTATAATATATTGTTGTTAATTTGCTACTATTTTCAATAGTCATTACTGTTCCTAGTATTTCATCTTCCTTGATATCTTTGACGGTGCCATCCATAATTGCTACGACATCAAAAGTTTCGTCACTTTCATATAATATTCCTGTGTTTGGCATGTAGGTTCCACCATAGTAAATTAAAGCTTTCTCTTGGGTTTCAGATGCTCCTTTTGTGTCATAATATTCTTTAGCAACAGAAACTTTGTCGCTTGTATATGGCATAGAAACCAAGGCATCTGTTGGTGTTTCTTCGGTATTTACTACTGGTTCTTCTTCCTCATTAAACACACTCATGGAATAATTGTAATACTCATCTTCAGAAACAGTAGTATCTAACAAATTTTTACTTAAAAAAGTAATACTGGCAGTCATGATACCTAAAATCATTAAATAAAGTGTAGGTAAGACAAATTTTTTCAACTTTCTTTTTTTCATAATTTTCCTCCTAATTCTAGTTTGAGAGGAAGATTATTTTTTATACATTAATTTTTTCTATTTGTGTATTTTGATAGTAATATTTTAATATCTCATCGTAAGTATATCCTTCACTTGCCATTCCGTTGGCACCATATTGACTCATGCCGACTCCGTGACCGTATCCTCTTGTTGTGATATTCACAGAATTTTCGGTTAGCTCAATTTCAAAATCTGTAGACCGAAGGCCTAATTTTGAACGGACTGTTGTTCCTTCAAATACTTGATTATTGATGGTAATGTTTAGTACACGATTAGCGTCACTTCTTACAATATCTTTTATTTCTATTGTGTCGCAAGCAATTCCTAGGTTTGTACAGAATTCTTCTTTGGTCATGGTTTTTGTGTATTCATAGTTGTTAAGAGACTCATCTTCCCACGCAGAAGGGACACTGTTAAGGTATGGCAAATCTTCTTGAAATACTAATTCAGAATTTTCTGTATAACCATTACTCATCGCAAAGTAAAAGGCATTGATAACATTTCCATCGTAAGTTAATATTTCTCCTTTTGTAGCAAGGACTGCATCGCGTACTTTTAGATAGTAAGTGAAGAAGGAAAGACCCCATTTATCTAATAATTGTTTGTTGTTTTGATAAGCTTGATCTGAGGTTCCTATTACTAAATCGTAATCCAGATTTCTCGTTTCTTTTTTATACATCGCATAGGTTCTAGCTGCAACTGCTTGGGCTTTTAGAGCCTCTAAATTAAAAGAAGCTGGCATTTCTGCCGCGACCACTCCTACAATGTAATCTTCTAAGTTTAGTTCGTTAATTGTATTTGTAGATGTATCTAGCAAGCGAATTATTACAGGAGTTTCTCCTTCACTCACAGGCAACGGTTCAAAGTATGTTTCTTTCACACTTACTACTACAACGATTAATACAATTGTTAATATTACTACAATCCCTAATAATATTTTATTTCTCATGTCAGCTCCTTTAAACAAATGCTAGAACAAAATTCGTTAAAATATATCCTAAAGCTAAACTTAACACTAACACTAGTATCCTTGCTTCCCAGATTTTATTTTTTTTCATAATTTTATCAAAATTAACCCCTGATAGGGCAAAGACGGAAAGCAAAGTACAAATAAAATATAAATATATGCTATAGTCCATTATATACACCTTGCTCGTAATCTATGATTTTTTGAATTCTTCTCATATGTCTTTCTTCATTTGGAAATGGTGTTTCTATGAATGTTTTTACAATTTCTAAAGCATCTTCTAGTGATAATCCGCCAAAAGCAATGACATTTGCTCCATTATGATTTTTGGCATGATGAGCATCTTCTTTTGTTGTAACTCTAGCACAACGTATTCCTTTTACTTTATTTGCAGCGATGGAAATCCCTATCCCATTTCCACAAATAACAATTCCTAAATTCTCTTTATTTTCTAGGACATGCTTACATACATCAAACGCAAAGTCTGGATAATCGTCTTCTTCTGTTGTTGGTATTTCTGTTTTGGTAATATCATATCCTTCTTCTTTTAAGGTTTCATACAATTCTTTTGCTAAATCAGCACCACGATGGTCTGCTCCAATAAATAACTTCATTTTTATTCCTTCTTTCCTATTTTATTATAAACTTTTTTCTAAACCTTGAAAACTAAAAATATTAGAATAATTTGTAAGCATGCTTTAAAAGAAAAAAGAAATCAATTTTGTAGATTACTGACTTCTTCTTCCGATAGACCGGTATAAGTTATTATTTTCTCTAAAGGTTCATTGGCTGCTAGCATGTTTTTAGTAATCATAATTTTTTCTTCTTTTAAACCATCTTCTTTCCCTGTGTTATAGAAGTCCTGTTTTTCTGCTTCATGCATCTCTTCGATGTTATAGTAGTTAATAAATCTTGTGTCTTTGGATAATTCTTCTGCTTTTTTTGCAAATGCCATGACATCACCATCCTTATACTTTTCTTTTAAGTTAGAAATTGTATCTGGCTTATTCCCCATAAATTCCATGAATTTCCTAACTAATCACTTATAGTATACTGAGGATTATCAAAGTTTTCAAGAACAAGATGAATCGATGTATATTAGTTTATGATTAACATATAAGTTGACAGAAAATTTCTGATTTTAGTTGTAATCTCGTTTTGAATATTATATGATATCAGACATAAGCAACCTCTATTCTTTTTATTTTTTGATAACATCAAGATAGCATAAACGGTTGCTTATTTCTATTGTAAGATACAAAATGACTCAGATAATCTCTAAGTCATTTTTTTACATTTTAAAAAACTGTCTGTAGGTAAGCTTTATGGTTACTCTTCTTTTGGTTTGTTTAGTGTTTCTTTTAGACTATTGATTTCTTCTTCTGATAAACCGGTTGCTTTTACAATTTTATCGATGTCAATGTCTAAATCTAGCATGTTTTTAGCAATCATAATTTTTTCTTCTTGTCTACCTTCTTTTTCGCCATCTTCCCTGCCGGTGTTATAAAAGTCCTGTTTTTCTGCTTCATGCATCTCTTCGATGTTATAGTAGTTAATAAATCTTGTATCTTTGGATAAATCTTCTGCTTTTTTTGCAAATGCCATGACATCACCATCCTTATACTTTTCTTTTAAGTTAGAAATTGTATCTGGCTTATTCTGGAAAAATTCCATGAATTTCCTAACTCTCTCACTTATAGTATACTGAGGATTGTCAAAGTTTTCAAGAACAAGATGAAAGGAGGTATATAAACCATGTTCAATATGTCCTTCTTCATCGGTAGGTTTAAAAGTAAGAATAGGTCTTTTGGTATGATAATGATTAAAATTATCAACATTTACAATAAAGATAGACTGATAT
>DVGF01000015.1 GCA_018712835.1 Candidatus Ventrenecus stercoripullorum | reverse complement strand
TTATTACTGTTTTGATTGACTTGAAAAAACACGGCATAACTAATTCCTAATACCAAAATTGTACAACAAACAATAATATAAGTTGCTAGTTTCGTTTCTCTTTGAAATATATTTTTAAAACTTAACTTGCTCTCTTTCTGATTATTCATTTATCCATCACCCATTAAATTGCATCTCTATTCTTAATCATTATAACATGAAAAAAGAAAGAATGGGAAATAAATTTAAGAGTTCTTTAATTCCAGCATACTTTCTTTAATTTCTTCATCATAAACAAAAGGATTTTTTATTTCTTCTCTAGGTAAATAAGTAATAGATTTTAATGAATAATAAAGAATATTTCCTTTTTCTATCAAATAATACTCTCTAATATCCATCGCACTAACAATCATATAAAACAAAATATACAAATGCGGTAACATACTATATTCTCCATTTTTTTGACACTTTAAAAATTCTTTTTTTAATTCTTTCAAATACTTTTTATGTACAAAAGAATGTTTTAAACACTCTAGTATATCATGCCGATACTCTAAAAAATCTTCTTCTCGATAAATCTCATAAATCATAGATTGGCTAAGTAATATAAAATAACGGCGAAGCCAAAGAAGAATTTCTCGCATATTTACTGGATTCATCATCGAAATACTTCGAAAAATTTCTTGAAATACTGTTTCAATGACAAGTGGATTTGTCTCATCACCTACCGCGATATCGCAAAGTAACGAAATATTTTTTTCTAAAACTTCATCCATTTACTGCCTACTTACTAGTGAGCTCCACAATCTTTTTTAAGACATCACCATATTTTTCTAGAGCTGTTTCCCCATCATTTACTAAAAACTCTGAAAAAGAAATCTCACGTTCTATCATGGTATTATCAAGAGAAATCTCGCGTCCTAAAATACTACCGCTTTCCTTTTGAAACAAGTCTAATGCATCTTTTGCACTAACAATTACAATACCACTAACTTCATTCTCATCCATTTGAAAATCTTCATAATTTCCTTCATATAAATCAACATAAACATTAGCAAATGCTCTATCTTTAAAGATACTACCATCTTCTTTCACTCTATCCATTTGAAATGGCACCACCCCTACTTTAGTCGCGTCACTTGCGTCAATATCTAAGCCAATCTCTTCTTTAATTTCTCTTTGAAATGCTTCAGTCACACTTTCTCCGGCACTCAAATGTCCTGAACTAGTCGTATACAAAGTTCCTCTATCACTTCTTCTTTGAAAGAATACATTTCCATCACGATCATAAAGCCAACAATGCACGGTCTTATGCCATAACCCTTTACTATGAACAACGCCTCTTTCTTCCGTTCCTAAAAACTTTCCATTTTCATCATAAATATCTAAATATTCCATAGACTCCTTACTCCTCTCCTAAAGAAATATTACTTTTATTTCTTACATTTGTCAACCAAAAAGAAGTGTAAGAAGAAAACAAAGACCTAGTCCAATCACTGTGGGAAGTAGAAAAGCAAGAACGGTATAAAAGGTACTATTAGTTTCTTTTTTAATCGTCATCAAAGTCGTAGCACATGGAAAATGACACAACGAAAGAATTAAAAATTTAAGTGCTACCATATGATCCCACCCATGAAAGACTAAAATATTTTGAAGTGTTTCCACAGAATCATAAGTAACCAAACTACTACTATTTAAATATCCCAGCATCATAACAGGAATCACTATTTCATTAGCAGGAAGCCCAAATAAGAAAGAGGCCAAAACAACTCCATCCACACCAATAAGATGACCAACCGGTGTAAATAGTTCCACCACCCATCCAAAAATAGAAGTTCCAAAAACAACAATATTTGAGGCAAAAAAGAGAATTAATCCAGCCGGAAAAGAAACAATCATCGCTCGTTTTAACACATCAAGAGCCTTATCTTTAATAGAAGTTACAATCGTAGATAAAATTTTAGGTTTCCGAAATGTTGGAAGTTCCATAATAAACATTACTTCTTCATTCTTAAAAAGAAAGTGATTGAGAAGTTTAGTAACACAAAAAGTTAAAAAAATACCAAATAAAATAATTCCACACAAAATAGCCGCTGCAAAAAAACTTCCAAAGATACTATGATCCGTAATAAAAAACATCTGTATCATACAAATCATCGCTGGAAACCGTCCATTACACGGCATAAAAACATTAGTTAAAATGGCTAAAATACGCATCTTTTTATTTTCCATAATTCTAGCCCCAGTAACCCCTACTGCATTACAACCAAGCCCCATGCACATCGTAAGACTTTGTTTTCCACAAGAACCACATTTAGAAAATGGTTGGTCTAAATTAAAAGCAATGCGTGGTAAAACTCCATAATCCTCAAGCAAAGAAAACAAAGGAAAAAAAATTAACATAGGCGGTGTCATAACCGACACAACCCAGTATAAAGTTCGATATCCACCAAAGACCAAAGGCTCTACAATCACCTCTGGCAAAAAAGAAAGAATTTGACAAAGAAAAGGCTCCAAAGAACTAAAAAAACTCATAAGAAAATCCGATGGAATATTGGAAAAAAAGATCGTAAGCCACAACAAGAAAAAGAGTAACAACGTCATCATCAAAAAACCCGTAAATTTTCCTGTAAATAACTTATTTAATATAACATCTTCCCGCTTTTCTTTAACTTCTTTTCGATTAACAACTCCAAAAATACAAGAAGAAGCATAGGAATAATAACTAGAAAGTATCTCATAACGACTAATATAATGTTTATAAAAACGTATCATCGATAACTCCTGTGAAGAAAACCACATAGTATTTACAAGTTCTGGATTTGAAAGTGTTTGAAGAAGAACACCTGGTGCCTCATCACGTGTTTCTCGCATTTTATCTAAAAAATGAGCAATTTTTTTATCATGAACAACACTTAAAACTTCACGTTCTTCATAACAATTCATTTCTTCACAAAGTTCCTTAACTCCTATCCCATCTTTTACACTCATAAAAATGACTGGAATATCTAGTCTTTCCTGAAACAACTCTTTATCAATTTTTAAATGCATTTTCTCTGCTTCATCCATCAAATTCACACATAAAATCACTTTATTAGTAACATCTAGTACTTCAAACAAAATAGTAATACTTTTCTCTAAATTAGAAGCATCAACAACCACAATCGCTAAATCATAATTTCTTTCTAACACATAACGACTAGTAATACTTTCTTCTTCACTTTCATAATGCAAAGAATAAGTCCCCGGAAGATCCACAACTTCCCACAAAGTATCTTTATAAACAAACTTAGAAGAAGCACAAGCGACTGTCTTCCCTGTCCAATTTCCTGTATGCTCGTTACTATGTGTCAAACAATTAAATAAAGAAGACTTCCCAACATTAGGATTTCCTATAAAACAAGCTTTTTTTACTTTCATACATCCACCTCGATTTTCTTAGCATCCTCTTTTCGTAACGCAAAAACACAACCATCCACTTGATAAGCTATAGGAGAAGCAAAAGGACTTCGAAACTTACAACAAATTTCTTTCCCCGGTAAAACTCCTAAATGAAACAATTTAAACTTTTTCTTTTCATCTAAAGAGACTTCTTGAATAATTCCTTTTTCCAAAATTTTTAAATCACTACATCTTTTAAGCATGATAAACACCTCTTCAAGGTAGTATATGTAAAGTATGAATTTTTGGACTAACTCATAAAATAGATTAAGAAGGTGAATACATGTTACCACCCAATATAGATCCTCAAAACTATGCCTTATCTGCAACTATCATAGGAGCTTTAATTGCTCCAGATCTAACAATAAATGAAGCCAATTCTATCGGCAATTGGCTAGTATTAGTTGGTGATTACTTACTTTGCTTTGCTGGTCAAAAAGCTCTCATCAAAAGCCGAGACCCCATTCATTCCGATAAAGCTCAAAGTTTTCAAATAAATACCATTATGAATACATTAAGTCGTATGCAACAAGAACTAGAAAAATTAAAAAAAGAAAAGCTATAATAACTTTTCAAAAGGAACAACACTAGAAAACATTCCAGAAGAATAAGGCCCAACTTGATAAGGTGGAAAGAAAAATAAAATTCCTTCTTTTGTAAAAACAAAATTTTGAAAATTCTCTATTCGTGCTTCTGTTCCAGACATCATAAAGTCTGTTCTAACAATTCTAGGGTTCATCAACAAATCTCCACGAACACTTGAAGAAATAATTTCTAAAGCATCCTCAGGAAGAGAAACTACTTCCTCTTTCTCTGTATCATACACAATTGTAAACAAAGTAGTATTAGGATGAGCTCCTCCCGTATACGTAGAAATAATAAAACAATAAGAGATATACTTTTCATACACATACCTTTGATAAGTGATATCCAAAGTATATTCGATATCCAAAGAAGTATCACCCTTTGATACAATCTCTAAAAAACCTGTACGAACCTCCTCAATCCTTCGTTCTAATATTCTATTTAATTTCTCATCACTCTCTCTTGGTGTATCTTTCGTAATACGATACCTCACCATTTCCTTTTCTGACTGTAAGACTTGTTCCTTTGTAACTTCCAACGCAACACAATGAACAGAAAAAACTAAAAATCCCAGAGCGACAAAAAACACAAAATAATATTTTAATTTCATATTAAAATATATGAACAAAAAAAGAAAATACTACTTCTTTTCTTTCGTATTTTCTTGTCTTTTTTTTGCTTTGGTTGTTTTAGCCTTTACAACTTTTTCTTTTTTCTCTTTTTTTTCTTTATTTGCTTCCTTTGGCTTTACTTCCATTTCACTTTCCATAACTTTTTGTTCTTCTAATAAAGCATTTGCTTGAGTCTCTCCAATATAAACTACTTTAGTATTAGCTACCATGTCATGTAGTCCTCTACCATCTCTTCTTACAATAATCATAAACAAGCTGATATATAATATAATATAACCAACTAAATTTACATTTTGATAAACAGGATAGAACGTATTAACACTCATAAAGTGAACGATACATTGAAGAGCAATGGAAATAAGCACATTGTTTAGTACTACACAACGAAGCAAATAATTTACAATAGAAAGAGGCTTGTCTTTCACTCCTACAATCCGTAGTTGGAACAATCTCTTTCCAAGAGTTTGTCCTTTTAAGAAATAAGGAAGCATTCCAAAATACAAAATAACAATTACAATATCAATTACTACATAATAAACATTTAATCGATACAATTCATAAGTAATAGGTACTCCTGCCTCAGTATATTCACTTTCACTGATTTCTGATTTTGAATATTGTTCATAAACATTAACAAGTTCATTATACTTCTCAGAATACTGTGTCCTATTCGGATTTAAAATAGGCAAATAAGATAACAATGATACTAACATTGATACAATGAGAATATCAAAAACATATGCCCCTAATCTTTTAAATAATGTTCCCGTCAAATTAAATTCTCCTTCCATAACAACAATGAGATTATAACATAGTTATTCCTATTTGTAAAATTTATATACTAAAAAAGAACTTCTTACCAAAGTTCTTCAAAAATTATTTTAAATTTGCAATTAATTCATCTTTTTTCATAGTAGAATAACCTTTAACACCTTGTTCTTTTGCAACTGCTTTTAATTCTGCTAAAGTCATCTTACTATAATCTTTTGCTTCTGTTGTAGAAACTTCTTTTTCTTCCTTTTTTACTTCTACTTTTTCTTCTTTCTTAGTAGTTTCTTTCACTTCAGCTTTTTTACCACTAAGAAGTGCTTTTTTAGAAACTTCAACTAATAGAGAGAAAGCACTAGGATTATCGATTGCAAGTTCTGATAACATCTTACGGTTAATTTCTACTCCTGCAATAGCTAGTCCATTCATGAATTTAGAATAACTAATTTCATTTTCACGACAAGCTGCATTAATACGAGTAATCCATAATTTTCTGAAATCTCTCTTCTTTTGTCTTCTATCTCTATATGCATAAGCTCCACTATGGAAAACTTGTTCTTGTGCAGTCTTATATAATCTATGCTTGCTACCAAAGTAACCTTTAGCTTGTTTTAAAACTTTTCTTCTTCTGGTCTTAGATACAGACCCACCTTTAACTCTTGCCATATTTTCACCTCACTAGATAACAGATTTAATTCTGCTAGCTTCTCCTTTACTTAAAGTTCCTTTATTACGTCTTTGACGAATTTGTTTTGCACTATCCTTACTTGTTTTATGGTTTCCACCACTAACTTTATAAGTTAAGTCCCCATTTTTTTTCTTTTTGAAAACTTTACTACTTGCTTTATGAGTTTTCATCTTTGGTCCTTTTGCCATACCACAATCCTTCTTTCTTACTTTTATTTTTTTGGTGCTAAAATCACGAACATATTACGACCATCCTGTTTAATAGGAGTCTCAATCGTACTAACGTCCTTCAATTGATCTGCAAATTTCTGTAAAACTTCTCGACCTAATTCTGGATGAGCCATCTGTCTTCCTTTAAAGCGAATAAATCCACGAATTTTATGTCCTTTCTCTAAATAGTCTTGAGCATTCTTCACTCTAGTTTCAAAGTCATGAATATCAATAACTGGAGAAAAACGATACTCCTTCATTTCTTTATTCGTTTCTCTTTGCTTTTTCATTGCGTCTTTTGCTTTCTTCTTCTTTTCATAACGATATTTGTTATAATCCATGATTTTTCCAACAGCAGGAGTAGAATTCCCACTCATTAAAACCAAATCAAGTCCAGCAAAATTTGCAATCGTTTTAGCGTCTTCTAAAGACTTAATCCCCATTTGTTCTCCGTTAGGTCCAATCACCAACATCTCCGCAACGCGAATTTCATCATTAATTGGTAATTCATCAGTTTTCTTTGCTATACAAATGCACCTCCATACAATGAAAAAGGTAGACCTAAAATCCACCTTCTCTCTGAAATTAAAAAATATAAGTTTTTAAATCAAAGCTTTAACCTAGCACTATTCGCACTCAGGTGAACGATGGATTTTCGTTTCTTTCTTTTTCTATAACGATATTCATTCTACAAGATTTTTATGTGTCTGTCAAGTATTTTTTAGATTTTCTTTAATTCTTTAATTCATAAAATTTGATGAACCACTACAAATTGAAAAGAAAAATTTTGATAAATGACTGAAAATAAAACTATATGTTACAAAAACACTCTCCATTATTACCCTATTATATTTAATTAACTATTTCGTATGCCTAGAAAACTGAGATTTACTCTATAATATCGATATGTAAATTTAATTCTTCTTCTGTAGGTAATGAACCAAAGATATCTTTAGGCAAAAATTTAGATATTTCATAAGAACTGACTCCAATTGGCTTATTGATATCCTTTAAAGCATATTCAACTGAAATTTTATCCTTTTCCCGACAAAGAATTATTCCAATACTAGGATTATCTTGTTCATCTTTCACTAAACTATCTACAGCAGACAAATAAAAGTTTACCTTGCCAGCATATTCAGGTTTAAATTCTGTATTTTTTAATTCAACAACTATATAACAATGTAACTTAGTATGATAAAATAACAAATCTATAAAATACTCCTTATCCCCAACCTCTAATTTATATTGGTTCCCAACAAAACTAAATCCATTACCAAGTTCTAATAATACCGTTTTGATTTTTTCTACCATTGCTTGCTCTAATTCAGTTTCAATATAATTTTGCTTTAATCCTGTTAAATTCAAAATATAAGGATCTTTCATCATATCTCTTGCTAATTCACTTTGAGGACTAGATAGTGATTCGTTAAAGTTATTAGGCTTATCTCCTAATACCTGCCTTTCATATAACTTACTTTTTATTTGAAATGCTAAAACATCATAACTCCAACCATTAATTGCTGTTTGCTGCATATACCAAATTCTTTTTATATCATCTTGAATTTTATCTAAAATCAACATATTGTGGGACCATGGAATTTGTGCAGACGACATCTGCACTTTTTCGTTTTTGCTACATTCAATATAGTATTTTTTCATGCTTTTTAAATTTCTAACAGAAAAACCTTTTATATTTGGAAAAGTCATCTTTAATTCCATTGCCAGTCCATCAATAAATTTATTGCCCCAACTAGAATTTTCATTAATTATTTTGCCAATATTATAATAAAGTTTTAACAAATTCATATTTGCATTTTTAAATATTTCATATCGAGTAGAATTTATTTGTTGCTTAATTTCTTCTACTATATTCTTAAATTCTTGTTCAATCATACCTAGACTCCTCCTTCTAATTAATATCTTATATGAGAGCTTATATAACAATAATAACCTTTGTTTGTACTTTTAACAGTATTTAAAAAAATTAGAAATATACTACGAAAACACCTACTCATCACTGAATAGGTGCTTTCTCACCAACATTATATAGGACTGAGAAGCATCTAACAAGCGAAAGTCAGATAGTTCTTTTTATGTCCTATAAGTATAATATGAATAAATCTACTCATATTATACTTTTTTGAGTTCGAAAGAACAAGTTCTTTCTAAACACATTATACCACAAAATAATATTAAGTACAATTACTCAACTGTATTTTTCCAAAGTCCATGCAAATTACAATAAGCATACACAGTAGCAGGTTCATAAGGCATAATCACTTGAGCTTCATCTCCTGGCTTTAAGAAAAACTCACGAACTCCTTTTTCCGTTTGTACTAAAATCCACTCAATATAATGCTCAGGTTCCATAACATGAGGAACTGTAATAATCATTGTTTCATCTTCCACATGAATATCTGGCACGTGTTTTTCGTGACTCGCATCCACTGAATTAGGAACAACAACACTCATTTCCTCGCCACAGCAAGTAAACTTGCTTTGATGTGGATTTTCAATTTCTTTTACAAAAGCTCCACATTTTAAACATTTCTTAAATACAATTTCTTCCATAACTATTTTTCCCTACTTTCTTTATATTTCTTACAAGTTTCATCCAAATCTTGTAATAATCCTTCAATATCTTCTTTATTTGGTGTTCTGACACCACTTGCCATTTTATGACCTCCACCATGATACTTCATCGCAACTTCATTAATGACTGGTCCTTTACTTCTAATATTTACTTTATATACTTCATTCTTAGCATCATAAGTAACAAACGTCCACACATAAATATCTTTCATAAAATTAAAATCATTAATCATATTCGATGGAGTCGCACTATCAACATGATACTCTTTTAATATCTCATCAGAAATTTCAATATAAGCAAAACCATTTTCTGTCACAGTCAAATGAGTCGCAATATATCCATGAAACCGAATTTCCTCGATTGGTCTTTCATAAAGTTTCTCATACAAAGAAACAAATGGTAAATTCGTTCTACGAATTAAATCTGTGACAATCTGAAACGTATCGACACTAGTATAAGATAATAAGAAACGATCACTATCAGAGACAATTCCCAAAAACAAATTACTAGCAACATTTTGAGAAATATGATAATGTCCCTTTAATAAAAGCAAAGTAATCATCTGACAAGTACTAGATGCGGTCTCGCAAATCCATTCTACCCCGCCAAAATCTTCTTCAAATGGATGATGGTCAATTTTAATTACTTCTTGATACTTTAACCCTTCTACACCATCAACACGGTAAAAATTAGGAACATCCAAAGTAATTAAAAGAGGTTTCGTTAAAGTAGTAACATCAACCCGGTCTAATTCTCCATACTTCCGAAATTTTGAAACTCCTGTTCCAACAGCATAAACTTTCTTAGACGGAAAATTCTCACGAATCGCATCACGTAAAGCAAGCTCACTACAAATCGCATCAGGGTCCGGCCCAAAATGTCTTGCTATAACAATTGTCTCATAACGTTTTATTTTTTTTAATATTTTCTTGATGATGTCACCCTTCATAAAAACCTCACATTCTTTAATCTACATAATGATAAGTATCACGAGCAATCATAACTTCTTCATCAGTTGGTACAACATAAATAGGAATTGTAGAATTATCAGTAGTAATTCTTCCTTCATGAATGTCGTGATAACTCGCTATTTTTTCATTGAATTCTCGATCAAGTTCTACTCCTAAAAATTGTAAACGATCTGCAATCCAACTACGTTCAAAAGCTCCATTTTCTAATACTCCAGCTGTAAATACAATCGCGTCACAGCCTTCAAGTTCAAAATAATATTGAGCAATATAATTAACAATTCTTTTAATAAAAATAGTAAGTGTCAATGTACAAGTAGAATCTCCTTCTTTTACTTTATCATAAATGTCTCGCATATCACTATATTGTCCGCTAAGTGCTAAAACACCACTTTCCTTATTCAATATATGATTCATCTCTTGTGGACTAATATTCAATTGTTCCATAACAAACGGTAAGATAGATGGATCAATATCTCCACAACGTGTTCCCATAACAAGACCACCAGTCGGTGTAAATCCCATGGAAGTATTTACACACTTACCATTTTTAACAGCCGAAACACTACAACCTGACCCAACATGACAAATAATAAGTTTTAAATCGTCACGTCCTAATTTCTTAGCCATATACTCTGCTATGTACTTATGACTTGTTCCATGAGCGCCATAACGTCTTACATGCAAATCTGTATACCAATTTCTTGGCAAAGCATACAAATAATTTTCTTCTGGCATTGTTTGATGGAATGCAGTGTCAAAGACAACAACCTCTGTCGCATCAGGAACAACTTCCTTTGCAGCCTTAATACCTAAAACAGCAGCTGGATTATGTAAAGGTGCTAAACTAGATAAAGAATCGATATCTTCTACCACTTCATCTGTTGCAATCACACTCTTATCATAATGGTCTGCTCCTTGCACAACTCTATGACCAATTCCTTTAATTTCATCCAAAGATTCTACAATATGATGCTCTAATAATTCTTGAATTAAATATTCAAAAGCCACCGTATGACTTGGCAAATCCACTTCTTTACGGATTTTTTCTCCATTGAGCTTAATCGTATAAAAGCTACCATGAATTCCTATTCTTTCAAAGTACCCACTAATTAACTTCTTTTCTTCTGGCATCTCATATGCGGTAAACTTCAAAGAAGAACTACCTGCATTTACTGATAATATTTTCATAATTTTTCAACTCCTAATACCATTATACAAAAAAAAGAGAAGATTTACCATCTCTTTTCCATTTTTCTTAACGTCTATAGTACAAAATCAAGAAATAATTTCAAAAACGTTCTTCTCTATAAATTTTCTATTATAAAAGGAGAAAATCACAAACATCGAGGCCCTGTTTGTTTTTCCAAAAATACTACCTCATCATCTTTATTAGAAGAAAAATTTCTATCTCTTGTTTTTAACTTTTGAACCATCGACTCTTTTTTCTGCTTTTGCATAATTCTTCACCCATTTCTAGTATGCATAATTTTTAAAAATTCATTCATACTAATAATGGTGATAGTATGGAAAGACCAGAATATTTTAATCAACGAATTGACTGTGATGTCACAAATTGTAAATACTACGATGCATATAATAGTAAATGTGCTCTAGGTCGCATCTCAGTCAGCGAAAAAAACGCAATTTGCATGAATTACGAAAAAAAGGAATTAGAAGATCTCTAGTTCCTTTTTATTATAAATATTCAGAAAATTCTTGGTCTGTTTTCATATTAGAAGAAATAACTTCTTCATTGCGAATTGCTTCCGAAATAAGCTCCTCATAAGGAATAAGTGCTTCATACTCTACACATTTCTCATGCTCTGGATTAATAACCGGATGCGTTGGCACAAAAATCGTACAACAATCTTCATATGGTAAAATACTAGTTTCATAAGTACCAATCTTCCGTGCCAAATCCATAATTTCTAATTTATCAAAACAAGCAACTGGTCGAATCACAGGAATAGTAACTACTTCATTAATGACACTCATACTTGACAACGTCTGACTAGCTACTTGCCCAATACTTTCCCCATTTACTAAAATCTTACAACGGTTATGATGTGCGATCTTTTCACTAATCCGATACATCATTCTTCTCATAATCGTTACCATATAATCATGTGGAATACTTTTATAAATAGCTTCTTGAATATGCGTAAAAGGAATAACATGAACTTTAATATCATTACCATATTCACTTAACGTATGTGCTAAAGACAAAACTTTATTTTTTGCTTCCACACTAGTATGAGGAGGACTTTCAAAATAAATTGCCTCCAACTTTACACCACGTTTCATTGTTAAGTATCCGGAAACGGGACTATCAATTCCTCCTGATAACATCAAAAGACCTTTTCCAAGTGTTCCAACTGGATAACCTCCAAGTCCCGCATATCTTTCAAAATAAATATAAGCATACTCTCTTCGAATTTCTATAAAAAATGTAACTTCTGGATGATGAACATCCACTTTAATACCTTGTTTATTTTTTAAAATAACTCCCCCTAGATGTTTACTCACTTCCAAACTAGTCATCGGGTATTCTTTATAACTTCTTTTCGTTTCTACTTTAAAAGTATGAAACTCACTCTCTTTTATAATAGAAATCAAAGCATTCTCAATCGTTTCCATCTCATGATTTTCTAACTCATAACCCACTTCAATTTCATGAATACCAAACGTTTTTTGTAATCGTTCCAAGATACTTTCAAAATCTTCATCTTGTAAACTTACAAACATTCTTCCTTTATCAAAAGTAATAGAAACAGAATATCCTTCTAATGTTCTTTCAATATTTTCTTTCAAAGTTCTTAAAAACATTCCAATATTATCTTTTTTCGTATTTAACTCAGCATACTTGATAATGAATACTTTTTTCATAATACGCCCCTTTCACGCCCTATACTATAACAAAAAAGAAATTGTTTTACAACGAAAAAAAAGAAGAATTATTCTCTTTTTAATAAACTTAATTTCTCATAAACCAATTTAAAACAAGCTAAAAACTTATTGACTTCATCCGTCGTTGTTAAATGAGAAATACTGATACGTAAAGTACTACTAGCCCTTTTTGGGTCATCATATAAAGCCATAACTGAAGTAGAAACTTCTCCACTAGCACAAGCTGTATTAGTACTAACATAAATCTCATATTCTTCTAAAGCATGTAAAAATGTCTCAGCCTTCACTTCTTTCAAAGAAATATTTAAAATATGAGGAATACAAATTTTAGAATGATTAATAAGCACGCCATCATATTGTTTTAAATTATTGACAATCTTATCGTTGAGTCTTCTAACAAAATTTTCTCTTTTATCCAAATCAGTTGTAGCAAGACGAATTGCCTTAGCAAAAGCCACGATTAAAGGTAAAGATGGTGTCCCAGGGTTCAACATATTAGTATTACCACTTCCATATAAAACAGGAGTGAATTTTACTCGACTATTCTTATAAAATAGCCCTATTCCTTTTGGACCATAAATTTTATGCCCCGAACAACTTGCTAAATCAACATCATGAAAATTAACAGGAATTTTCCCTAAAGCTTGAGTCATATCACTATGTAAATAAGTATAAGGATTTTCCTTTTTAATCACCTGACGTATCATTTTAAGCGGTTGCCTAACTCCCGTCTCACTATTTACTGCACAAACACTTACTAAAATAGTATCTGGTCGCATCTTCTTCTTTAAATCATCAAAATCTACTAACCCATCCTCATTATTATTGACATAACTAATTTCAAAACCTAAACTTTCCAAATGATTACAAATCGCATAAATAGAAGGATGTTCAAGCTTAGAAACAATAATATGATTTCCTTGCTTCATATTAGCAAGACTAGTTCCAATGAGCGCTAAATTATTAGACATCGTTGCTCCACTCGTAAAAGTAAGTTCACTTTCTAACACGTTAAAAATATCACTAATTTGCTTAATCGCACTATTCATAAGAGCTTTAGACTTTACACCCAAGCTATGTAAAGAATTAGGATTTCCTGGAAAATCTTTTGTCGCTCTGATATAAGACTCTAACACATCATAATTCACTGGAGTCGTTGCACTATAATCTAAATATATCATACTTCTTCACTTCCTAACAAAATGGTTTCTATCTGAAGCCAATCATGCACCCTGCGTATTCCAAGTGCTTCTAATTCCTCAAAAGAAAACTTTTGATTATGAGGTTGATCAAGAAGCAACTTCATCTTTCCATACCCCTTTAAATTAGCAACTTTATCATCAATCTTAATCTCACACATCACAATATCCTTACTACCAGTTAAAACAACTTTTTTTGGATCAATATAAGGCATATTCTCAACAATCCATTGATATTTATACTGAGCCATAATAGAACTCTCCACAACCCTTCGTTTATCAACAAAAGCAGTCGTAATATAAATATCATAATAATGAGATAACTTTTCAATCACTCTTAGAGAATCCGGAATAATTTTAGCTTCCTTATAAATATTAACATTTTTATAAAAATAATCCAAAAACCGTTCTTTTTCTTCCGGGTTCATAACATCCTCAACATAATAATGCTCTATTTCATTCTCTTTATAATTCGTATGTAAATAACGATTGACTGCTTCTAAGTAGCCACCGGTACAAATAGTTTCATCTAAATCAATCATAATTCTTTTCATAGATGCACTCCTTCTAATTTTGATATTCATCCATTAATTTCTTATAAATACCAGGCTCTATCACATTAATTGCATGAATAGCACTTTCTAAAGACACTTTAAAATTACCACGATAAAAAGCCTTTTCTGCTTTCATAAGCCCAATTTCTACTTCCTGATTAATTGGCCGATAACGATTTCCATACACAATAGCAGTCTCAGCCATCTTTGCAGTTTTAATCGTTTCCTTCGTTGTATTATAAAGCTTTAATACTAAATCCCTTGCCGTATCTACTCTCGTATTTAACACTTTAATAGAAATCGGTGTTTTCTCAAGCTCCGTCACCATATTGGCAATCGCCTCAGTAGCTTCAGCAAGTTCTACAAAATAATGATCAGGGATTACTGGAAGCTTAAACGATTTCATTTGCATCTTAGCCTGATTTAAAATACCTTTCATTTCATCAAGTTGTTCACGAGCTCGAAGTTCATCTTCTTTCAAACTTCCAAGTGTTCTTAGTGCAACATCCAACTTCTCTTCTGTCTTTAAAACTTTGACATTCAATAGTTCCATTTGTTTACCTAAATGCGAATAACTTGCTTCATGGGCTCTTCCAGCCTCTACAATATCGTCATACTCTCCCCGCTCTTCTGCTAGTTCTTCTTTAATTTTAAAAACAATCTCTACATCTTCATCATTTAAATCATAACTATATTTAATATCTTTGAGTTTCTTTAACAAAGTATTATTAATTTTTGTAAGTTTTGTAATTTTAATTAACACAGTCCGAATATAATCACTATAAATCTTTTTCGATATTTTTTCTTTATCAAATTCATTATAGATAGAATCAAAATAATCAAGCATAGTCTTTAATTCAAACAAAGAGTCCTCAATATTTAACACATTAAGTCTTTGAAAAATATCTGTAATTTTCTTACTAGACTCCGTAATATTATATGGAATATTTAAATAATCTAAGTTATAACCATCACTTTCCATTTTTTTAGAAATATTACCAATATCTGCGATCTTTTTTGGAATAATATGTTTTCCAAGCATAATAATACTTGGAGCTTCTTCAATCACTAATTTCAAATTACCAATCAAATCATCAATTGCTTTAACAATCTTGCCAACCTCTTGATAAGATTTATTCTCCATAGCAACTTCAAAAGCACTGAAAAGCTTATCAACTCTTTCAAACTGTAACTCTAAAGGCTGACTGACAACAGTATAATCTTTTTTATCCTTTTGATACTTACTTAATATTTCACGATAAGTCGTTTTTAACTTTGTAATAGTTTCCCGATTTCTCTCTTCACTCAAGGTAATTTCTTTAATTTCATCTAACAAAAAATTAGCTTTCGTATTTACAAAATAAATATCCAACTCGATTTCTGATAACAATTTGCTTAAAGCTTTATAATCACGTTTTTCATACAAATCTTCCGCTTCAATTAAAGAATCAGTAATCCGCGAAACATCTTCTTCTTTTAAAGACTCATAACGTTCATGCCATTTTTTCAAAGTATCTTTCATATTAGAATTATCAATTAAAGGTTCTACTTTTTTAAGTTCAGCAATTAAAGTAGCCGAGATAATTAAGTTTTTATGTTTTTCAAGTTCATCCAGTTGACGTCGATAATTCTTTTTATCACGATTATTCAAAAAATTTAATGTCACTATAACGAGTACTATCGTGATGATATAGTATAGAATTCCTAAAATAATAATAAGTTCGACACTCATAGGGTTCCTCCTACTCTCTATATATTATATTGTATCATATTTTGTCACATTTAAAAGAAAATTTTCAAAATTTGTTGAAAAAGAAAAGAGAGAATATATCTCTCAGGAAATTTTCAAGATTAAGATAAAGTTAAAGAGTTAATTGTAACACTGACGCTTCGATCTGTTCGATAATTAGCATTCACGTATCCTTCAAAATACAAATAAATTCGATATGAACCAGAATAATTTGTAACATCTAGGGTAACTGTAGTATTCCCTTCAACAAATCCAGATTGAGGACCATTAACAAATCCAACTTTTGCTCCAGCTCCAATATCTCCACCTTCACTGATATTAAAGGTTGCTTTAGTATAATTAGTTAAATCAACATAGGCACCATAAGCAGTTCCTTTTCCACCACCATATCCGCATTGTGTTAATCCAATGTATATTCGATTACCACTAATATCACAGCTCCAAGCACGTTCATTTCCGCCAGAGTTAGTACAACTTTGTTTAGAAAGAGACATATTAGTGATTGTCGAAGCCGGAACTGTTTTCCATACAGCATACAAAGTATAATTAGAAGCATTACTTCTACTCCATGCTTGACCAGGCTGATAAGAAGCACTACTAGCAGACGAAGACTGACTCCAACCCTGGAAAGTATAACCAGCTCTTGTTGGCTTTGTACTAGATAGATTAATCGAACCACTTGTCGCATAAGTATAACTTTGAGCAGCTGGTGCACCTGATCCACCATTTGCATTATAGGTAATTGTATAAGTATTCACTCTCCAAACTGCATACAAAGTATAATTAGATGCATTACTACGTTTCCATGCTTGCCCAGCAGAATAACTTGCTGATGTTGCTGATGAAGATTGACTCCATCCCAAGAAAGTATACCCTTTCCGAGTCGGTTTTGTACTAGATAAATTAATTGTTCCACTAGCATCATAAGTATAACTTTGAGCTGCTGGAGCCCCAGAGCCACCGTTTGCATTATAAGTAATTGTATAAGTACTAGGCGTCCATTTAGCAGTAATAGTACTATCACTTGTTCCATATTCATACACATAAGAAGAGTAATTACCGATAGAAGAACTAGAATCAGATACACTAGCATAACCAACATCCCATGTTACAGGAGAAGATGCACTTCCATAAGATGGGCCATCCAAATAAACAAATCCGTGAGTAGAAAATGTCCCACTT
>DVGF01000014.1 GCA_018712835.1 Candidatus Ventrenecus stercoripullorum | reverse complement strand
CCTTCTAAGGATAGTGGATACACATTAGATACAGAAAAAAGTAGTTGTACAAATGGAGCCACAATTACTTGGGATAATGATAGTTGGAGTGCAGTTGTCAATTTATCAAATTATTCGGCCGGAAATATGAGTCGGACAAAGTGTACGATGTATTTTAAAGAAATGTCATTTACTGATTCCACTTTAGCGTGTAATGATACAGCAGCCAATTGTATTAAAAATAATGCTAGTCTATCAAATGAAATAGCAACAGATGATCCAGATAACAATGCGAGATATATCGGAGCAAACCCAAATAACTATGTTTGGTTTAATAATGAACTATGGCGAATTATAGGAGTATTTAATAATATCGATGATGGAACAGGAAACAAAGAAGCAAGATTAAAGATTATAAGAAATGAAGCATTAAATGAGCGAAAAGCTTGGGATACTGCAGGAACTAATGATTGGAGCAGTGCAAGTTTACAAGAAGAATTAAATACAACGTATTTAAATAGTATTCAAAGTCCATATAAAGAAATGATAGGTAATGCCGTATGGAATTTAGGAGGATTGAGTATTTCTAGCAGTGATTCAAATTATTACGGAACTGCTACTTCTAGTATTTGGTATTCATATGAAAGAGGGACAACAGTATATGATGGAAGTTCGACTACATGGACAGGAAGTATAGGGATAATGTATGCAAGCGATTATGGATATGCGACAAGTGGAGGGAGTACTATAGATAGAGCAACATGTTTAACAACAGAGCTTTATAACTGGGGGAATATAGAAGAGTGTAAAGAAAACAGTTGGCTATATACTGGTAAAACAGCTCAGAGATTTTTAGACGTAGATTCTAGTAGTAACAATTATGTGTTTGTATTGCCAGTATCGGGCACAATAGCAAGAAGCAATGTTACATTAGCAAATAGTGAAGTTTCTCCTGCTTTATATCTATCTTCTAACGTAAGAATTACTGGTGGAGATGGAAGTCACGATAATCCATATACTTTAAGTTTGTAATAACATCTTTTAGATTTATTTAGACCTTTATTTAAGTATGGTTGTTAATGCCATGCTTTTTTTCTTTTTAAGTACTTGATAAATGTTAGTATCTATGATATTTTTATTTTGCGAGTGGTGTTATGAAAAAGTTTGTGATTGGAGTTAGTTTATGTTTTCTCTTTTTTGTTTTGATTCCTCTAGGCATTGTTATAACTCTTTATCTTACGAAACCTATTGAAATTCATAGTGAATTTTCAGTTTTTAATGGAGAAGTGGTTGTTACTTTACATATTAGTAAAAATGCAATTGATCCAGTTTGTGTTGTTCAAAATATGGAAATGAAAGCAGAAAATCATCAGTGTGTTTTTACTTCTTTGAATGAAGAGACAACTGTAGAGATTCGTAGTAAATTTCAAGATACTACTTATACTTATAATCCTAATATCAATCAAGTTTTAGATTTTAATCTTTCTAAGACTCAGTATTATTTTGCTGTTGGAGGTAAAGAGACTGTTTTAGCAAGTGTTTCAAAACTTGGAAGTCCTGATGAATCTATTCATCTTTCTAGTTCGAATGAGGATGTAGTACATGTTGATGGCTCTACTTTAGTAGGTGTCTCTCCTGGTAATGTTACTGTTAACGTTATGATTGGTGGAATAAAAAAGGAGATTACAGTTACGGTTACTGATTTAATTCAATTACCTACTGTGGATACAAAGAAAAAAGATTTGCCTTGTAATATTTATTCAGCAGAACAAAATCAACTTTTGGATACGATTTTAGAGTCAAAAGTTCATGATGCTGGGTATGGAACACGTGCTGGTGTTGTGGCTGCTTTACGTTTTTTAACATTGGAGTTTCCTTATCAAATTAATTATTTTTATGAAAATGGAAGGCTTAATAATAATACTGGTGGAGATTATGTAGATGGAGAAGGACGTTTTTATCATAAAGGTCTTTATTTGAATTCTTCTAAATTTCAAGAACTTTTAAAAGTAGGTTATGGGCCTGCAATTTGGGGATGTCCACTTGTTAATTGGCAAGATGAGTCTGGGTTTGTTCGTGGTGTTAAGTATCCTAATGGTCTTGATTGTAGTGGTTTTATTACTTGGGCTATGTATAATGGAGGATTTGATCCAGGAGATACTGGCGCTGGAGAGAACGCTTGGACGGATGATGATTTGAGTGATTTAGGAGTCCATCAGTATATCACGCGTTCTTTACTAGAAAGTAATACGATTAAAGCAGGTGACTTGATTGGTACAAATGGTCATATTGCAATGGTTGGCGGGATAAAAGATGGGATTATTTATGTGGCAGAGTCTACTACTTATTATGATGGAGTAGTGATGTATCCGTATACTTATCGAGAGCTTCTTTCTTCGCCATATCTTACTTATGTTATTAATATGGATGATTATTATAAAAATGATGGAAATTATACGGCTTACTGGGAATAGAAAAAACGAAGTGATTATCCTTCGTTTTCTTTTTGTGTTATTATTTCAAGTGCTTGATCTAGTATTCTTTCTTTTCGTTCTTTGAGTATTGTTTTGTAAAATGTTTTTTGAGTTTCGTTTAAGCATTCCGTTTCGTCGATGATTTTATTTATTACGTTTAAGTTGATTTTTGGTAATATTCTTTTTAATGCTTTTGTGCAGTCTGGGTATTCATTAGATTTTATAAAATCGAAATACCTGATTTTTTTTCCATTTAATGTGATAGCTGATTCTGGTCTTTCATAGATTCGTACTAGTAGTTCATTTTTATCAGTTAAAACTTTTTCCATTATTTCTTCATCGGCTTGAGGATATAAAGAGCTTCCAGCATCCCAGAGTGGGGCTAGTTTCATATTATCATTTTGTTCATTGTATAAAAATCCCCAATTTCCATTGTGTCTATCCCAGTTTCCAATAAATGCATCTGCAATAAACATGTCCCAGAAAAAGTCTCTTAAAAAATCACTTGGCATAATATTTTGTTTTTCAATTGTTTCTAAGATGCTTTCTAATTCTGTACGGCTCCTTGTCTTACTGAATCTATAATTTGGTTTTTAATGGAAGCATAGTCTTGAATGGTATTTCCATTAATGGCGAAATCTTTACAAGCAACAACTAGTTTTTTTGATTATTTATTTCGTAAGTTCCTAGAATGGTTTGTTGTGTTTCAAATCCTAGAGTTTGTAATATATGACTTCCTAGGTATTCACTGATGGAACTGTTAGAATAGCTCATATTATTATTTAATTTTGCACCACCTGGAAATTTTAACATATATTTTTCATTTTGATATATAATACTAATTTTTGAACCATTTGCGCCATTAAATGATTTATTTGTTTTTGGATATTTTGTGAAATCAATCATGTAAATCCCTCCGTGACATTTTTAAATATTTTTCTCTTAAATACCAAGCTTGTTCACTGCTTATCATATCTTCTACTTCAGCAACATTGATGTCGCTATTAAGGTCGCTAAAATCTAAGTCCCAATGGGTTGGTAATTTTCCGGTTTTTTCATATAGTTCCCAAGTTTTATTCATTTGTTCGATAGAGTGAACTAAAAATTCTGGTAAGTCTTTTTCTAGATATTCTTTTTCCATTCTTGAGTTTCACCTCGTTTATCCTAATGTATCATAAAAATTGTAAAATTAAAAAAACAAACAAGCAGATTAGTTTGTTTGTCTTACTTCCATGATGATTGGAAGGATCATTGGGTGTCTTCCAGTTAAAGCACTGATGTATGGGGATAAATCTAAAATGATTTGTCCTTTTAAATCTGTATAACTATAATTTCCTTTGGAAAAGCAATCTCTTACGATAGAGGATACTTTCTTTTCAATTTTATCAATTAAATCTGCATTTTCGTTTACCATGACAAAACCTCTTGTGGTTACGTTTGGTTTGATTAGTAATTCTTTGGTTAATGGATTTACGTTTACAATAGCTAGTAGGATACCATCGTGGCTCATAATTTTTCTTTCTTTAATGACCGTTGAGCTAATACCGCCAATTCTAGAGCCATCGACATATACATCTCCTGCTTCTACTTTGTCGCCTTTTCTTACACCATCATTTGTTAGTTCTACTGTGTCACCATTTTCACAAATTAGAATATGGTCTGATGGGATACCACAGTCTTCAGCGAGTGCCTTATGACTCATAAGCATTCTATATTCTCCATGCATTGGCATAAAGTATTCTGGTTTTACTAAACGAAGCATTAATTTTAATTCTTCTTGTTTGGCATGTCCACTCGTGTGGATATCACTAAATTCTTCGTTTGTAAATACTTTGACACCTTTTAAATATAACTTGTTGATAATTCTATTGATACTTGCAGCATTTCCTGGAATTGGTTTTGAAGAGAATACTACTAAGTCATCGTTTAATAAGGAAATTTGTTTGTGTACACCGTTGGCAATTCTAGATAATGCGGCCAAAGGTTCTCCTTGACTACCTGTACATAGAATACAAACTTCATTTCTTTTTAAACTTTTGGCTTTATTTGCATCAATAAAAATACTTCTGTCTTTTAATAAGCCGTTTTCAAAAGCTATTTCAATACTTGTTTCCATGCTTCGACCAAATGTTACAATTTGGCGATTATTTTTACGACATGTCTCAACAATATGTTTGATACGATAGATGTTTGATGCAAATGTCGCAATGATCACACGTCCGTGATGGCGAGAGATAATATCGTTTAATGTTTCGTCGACACAAGACTCTGATTTTGAAAAACCTTCTGATAAGGCATTGGTACTATCTGATAATAGTAATTTGACACCTTGTTCGGCAATTCTTGCGATTTTGTGTAAGTCGGCCATTGGTCCGATTGGAGTTAAGTCAAATTTAAAGTCTCCTGTTTCAAAAATAATTCCTTGTGGAGTATGTATTACAACAGCGAAACTATCCGGAATGGAATGAGTTGTATTTACAAACTCTACAGTAAAATGTTTAAATTTAAATACACTGTCTTTATCATAAGTTTCTAAGTTTTGATAATTTAAATGATTATCTTCCAATTTGTTTTTTATTAAGCTTACCGCAATTCTTGGAGCATATATCACAGGAATTTTTACATTTTGTAATAGAAAAGTAATTCCTCCAATATGGTCTTCATGACCGTGTGTGATAATTAATGCTTTAATTTTTTCTTCATTTTCTTTTAGGTAGCTTACATCTTGAATTACATAGTCAACACCCATTAAATCGTCTTCTGGAAACATTACTCCAGCATCGATAATTAGTATTTCATCTTCGTGATGAATTACGTACATATTTTTTCCAACTTCACCAAGTCCACCTAAAGCAACGATAGACGTGATGTCTTTCTTATTTTGCATAAAATCTCCTTTCAAAAAATAAAAAAAATATAAGTTGTTTCGCTTCTAAAATTATAACGCAAGAAATTGTAATTGTAAAGTTTTAATGGTATACTAAGAGTGTTAAAACGTTTGAAGAATTAAAAAGGAGAAACGATTATATGAAAAATAATAATTCTGGATTTACTTTAGTTGAACTCTTGGGAGTTATTGTAATTATTGGAATTCTTGCTACAGTAGCTGGTCTTGCAGTTTTTCAAATTATTCATAATCAGCAAGAAAAATTATTGGAAGATCAAATTGCAACTCTTAAAGATACTGCGGTAACATATGTGTTATCTAAAGAAACTTATTTGGAAAGTTGTGGCAATGCTCTTGATACTAATAATCCTGATTGTTATGTCAATGTTTCTATTAATGATTTAATAGAAGAAGGTTTTTTTGAAAATCGTGGTGATATTTGTGATACGAATAAATCCGTTATTGTTTATAAAAGAACGGAAGGCCTTATTACAGAACTAGAAAGTTATGTGGAAGATGGGGTATGTAGTTATTAAATAATAGAAATGAGGGAATTATGGGTCTATTTGACAAATTAAAAAATTTGGTTTCTAAAAAAGAAACCATCAAAGAAGAAGATAGTAAAGAAAAAGAACAATTAGAAGTTTATGAAAAAGGATTAGAAAAATCTCGGAAAGAGTTTGTTTCTAAGCTTAGTTTACTTGGGGTGAAGTATACAAAAGTTAGTGAAGAGTATTTTGAAGAATTAGAACAAGTTTTAATTATGGCTGATATTGGAGTAAATACAGTGATGACTTTTTTAGACCGTATTCGTGAGCGTGTTAAAAAAGAACATATTGAAGATACTAAGTATTTGCAGGAAGTCATTGTCGATGAACTTTTTATTATCTATGTTAATAATGAGTCATTATCTGATAAAATCAATATGGCTTCGTCTGGTCCAACGGTGATTTTGATGGTGGGTGTAAATGGAGTAGGAAAAACTACTACTATTGCTAAACTTGCCTATAAGTATAAAGAGGAAGGTAAAAAAGTTATGATGATTGCTGGAGATACTTTCCGAGCAGGTGCAGTAGAGCAACTTCAAATTTGGGCTGAAAAAACTGGCTCTTTGTTCTATGGTAGTGAAAATACAGATCCTTCTGGAGTTATTTTTGATGGACTTGAAATGGCTAAGAAAGAAAACGCTGATATTGTTTTTATTGATACAGCTGGAAGACTTCAAAATAAACAAAACTTGATGAAGGAACTAGAAAAAATGAATAAAGTTATTGGGCGTATTATTCCTGGGGCTCCTCATGAAACACTTTTAGTAATCGATGCAACCACAGGACAAAATGGGATTTTACAAGCAAAGAGTTTTAAAGAAATTACTGATATTACAGGAATTGTTCTTACAAAGTTAGATGGTACTGCTAAAGGCGGGATTGTTCTTGCTATTAAAGAGGCAGTTGGTATTCCGGTGAAATTTGTTGGTTTAGGTGAGAAGATGACTGATTTACAAACCTTTGATATTGAGTCGTATATTTATGGATTATTTAAGGATATGGTTTAAATGGATAAAGTAGTATATTTTAATAATCTTTTTACGATTTATAAAGAATTGTTGACTTTGAAGGAACAAGAAATTTTTTCTTTGTATTATGAAGAAAATTTATCGATGGGAGAAATTGCTCTTAATAAGGATATTTCTCGGAGTGCGGTTGGCAGTACGGTTAAAATTGTAGAAAAAAAGTTAGAAAAATATGAAAGTATTTTACATGTGCTTTGTAAAGAGCAACATTTGCAAGATATTATTTCTCGTTGTCGAGATGAAAAGTTAAAAAAAGAATTAGAGACATTATTATAGAAAAGAGTTGATAACATGTTTGAATATTTAGGAGATAGATTATCGAATGCAATTAAAAATATTCGAGGAATGGGGAGAATTACCGAAGAGAATATTAATGATGCGATGAGAGAAATTCGTATGGCTTTATTAGAGGCTGATGTAAACTATCAAGTAGTAAAAGAGTTTACTAATAATGTTAAAGAAAAAGCTTTGGGATTAGAAGTTTCTAAAAATTTGCGGCCAGATGAGTTATTTATTAAACTTGTGAAAGATGAGCTAGTTGAATTACTAGGTGGAGAGGCTTCTTCTCTTGAAACAAAGTATAATCCAACTATTTTAATGTTAGTAGGGTTACAGGGTTCTGGTAAAACTACGACAGCTGGTAAACTTGCTAATTATTTAAGAAAAAAGGAAGCAAAACATCCGTTACTTGTCGCTTGTGATATTTATAGACCGGCGGCGATTGAACAGTTGAAAACAATTGGAAAGAGTTTAAATATTCCAGTGTATGAAGAGGGAACTGAAAAACCAGTTACGATTATTTCGCATGCATTAGAGTACGCTAGAGAAAATAAAAATGATTATGTGATTTTGGATACTGCTGGTCGGTTACATATCGATGAGACACTCATGGATGAATTAAAAGAAATTGAAAATACGTATCATCCTCATGAAGTTCTACTTGTGATTGACGCGATGATGGGGCAAGATGCTATTAATGTCATACAAGGATTTCATGACTCATTAGGACTTACGGGATGTATTTTAACCAAATTAGATGGAAATACAAAAGGTGGAGTTGCTTTATCTGTTCGTCATTTGACTGGAGTTCCAATTAAGTTTGTCGGAGACTCCGAGAAACTAGATGGGCTTAGTGAATTTTATCCAATTCGCATGGCTGAACGTATTTTGGATATGGGCGACATCATGGGCATTGCTGAAAAAGTAGAAGGTATTATGTCTGAAGAGGATGCGAAAGAACAAGCTCGTAAAATGAAGTCTGGAAAATATGATTTGGAGGATTTTTTAACTAATTTAAAACAAATTAAAAAGCTAGGGCCTTTAGAAAATATAATAAAAATGTTGCCACAGGCTAGAAAAATGGGGCTTAATAATATTGAAGTTGATCCAAAACAAATGGCTCATGTTGAAGCAATTATTTTGTCGATGACTCCTTATGAAAGAAGACATCCAGAAGTATTAAAAGCTAGTCGTAAGCAAAGAATTGCTAAGGGTTCTGGACGAAGTGTTGAGGAAGTTAATCGCTTATTAAATCAATTTGAAGAAATGAAAAAAATGATGAAAATGCTTCAAAATGGAAATATGAAGATGCCATTTTAAGTAGACAAATGTATTTCATGAGTGCATTAGAAATATTTTCTTGTGCATTAAAAGCTGGTGATTCCCACCAATAAGAGGAACTTTAAAAATAAACTAGAGAGCATACTCTAGTTTTTTAGTGATTTTATTTGCTTTTATATTATTTTTATTAAAAAAATGTGTGAGTATGATTTAAGAGAGTAACTCTAAATTTAAAAATTAATGAAATCACCTAGACACGGGTTGTTTTTTTACATATGCTACCATAGAAAGGAATGACAAGTATGTTAAAAAATAACCCTAATGAGAGAGATACCTATCAAATGAATTATCAGGAAAGTAGTTGTGCTAGTAATAATATGAGTGGTTGTATGCCACCATGTCCACCACCATGTGATTGTTCTTGTCCACCTGTTTGTGAATGTCCACAAAATCAAGTGTGTCATAGAGTATTAAATTATAATGTGCCTCATATTATTCCTATGCATACCACAGTAGTTAATCATCATATATACAATCATACTTATACTCCAGTTTATTCATATTCTGAAGTAGATGAAGTAGAAAATATTTATCAAAATCGTTGCTGCAGATAGAAGTTACTTTTCGTTTGTAACTTCTTTTTTTCTGTGTTCTTACATAAAATGAACTAGGTGATTTATATGAATTGTCGCATTAAGAAGGAATATCCTAAAATAAAAGTAGAAAGAAAAAATAAAGAAGTTGCTGATATTTTGAGTTATTTGTATGCATCTAATAAAGGTTTTTTAACTATTATTCATCAATATTTATATGAAACAATTGTGGTTAGTGATGAAGAGGTAAGAGTTATTTTAAAGGACCTTCTTTTAACAGAGATAAATCATTTTGAAATTCTTGGAAAATTCATTATAGAACTAGGTAGTACGCCTGTTTTTGCTACAAAGGACTTTGGTAGTGAAATATATTGGAATAGTGATTTTATTTATTATGATAGGGATATAGATACCATAGTAGAGATTAATTTGGAATGGACTAGAATTATGATTTATAATTTACAAATGTCTTTAATTACTATTGAAGATATATATGTGAAAGAAATGTTAAAACGATTTTTAGAGGATGAATATTTGCATTTAGAAATTTTTACTAAGTTAAGTAAGGAATAATTTTTGGAAAATCTAAAAATTATTTTTTAATACTAAGGAAAGGAGTTTGTTGTTGACAAACGTGTGTTCGTGTCATATAATTTAGTTAATTAAAGAAAGTGAGGTGCCACATAAAACAAGTATGAAAGAAATTGTTCGTTATAAAAAGAAAAATATAAATTCTTATGTGGTTACTTTTTCGGATTGTTCCGTTATTTTATATGATGATGTGATTGTAAGACATGAACTTTTGTTAAAAAAGAAATTATCTGATAAGGAATATGAAGAGATATTAAAAGAAAATAAAGCTTTAGCTAGTTATTATGAAGGGGTTGCTTATTTATCACGTAAAGAAAGAACCGCAAAAGAAGTTGCGACTTATTTAAAAAAGAAAGAATATGGTAAAGAAAGTATAGAGAATGCAATTACTAGGTTTAAGAAAGAGAACTTGTTAAACGAAGAAAGATACGTAGATTGTTTTTTAAAGGACTCTGTTAAATTTTCTACAGATGGACCAGATAAGATAAAGAGAAAATTATTGGATTTGGGAATTCAAGAAGATTTGATAGAAAAGAAATTATCTTATATTGATGATGATATCTGGAAGGAAAAAGTCCAAAAATTAGTGGATAAGAAGGTTTTTAGTAATCATAAAGATAGTGTGAATGCACTGAAACAAAAGCTAGGAAATTATTTGTATCAAAAAGGGTATTCTAAAAAGTATTTTATTGATGTTTTAGACTCTTTAGATATGGAGAATTCTTATGAACTTCTAGAGAAAGAAAAAAATAAATTGGTTCAGAAACTTTCAAGAAAGTATGCTGGAAAAGAATTAGAATTTCAAGTAAAAAGGAAGCTTTATCAAAAAGGGTTTTCTAAAGAAGAAATAGACGAGGTAATGTAATGGAAGTAAAAGAAATAGAGAGAAGTATTATTAAGAAATACCGAAAGGAAATTTGGTCGAAGTTTGTACGGGCTATTAATGAGTTTTCTTTAATCCAAGACGGGGATGCCATTATGGTCTGTATTAGTGGTGGGAAAGACTCTTTTTTGATGGCAAAGTGTTTTCAAGAAATCCAAAAACATGGACATATGTCTTTTTCGTGTCGTTATGTAGTAATGGATCCTGGATATAGTGAAGAAAATAAAAATAAAATAGAAGAAAATGCTAAGAAATTAGCTGTACCGATTGAGTTTTTTTCTTCGGATATTTTTGAAGTTGTAAGTACCATTGAGACAAAAAGTCCTTGTTATTTATGTGCAAAGATGAGAAGAGGACATTTATATAATTATGCTAAGGAGATAGGATGTAATAAAATAGCGCTGGGGCATCATTTTGATGATGTTGTGGAAACTGTGTTGCTTTCGATGTTTTATGCGTCAGAGTTTAAGACAATGATGCCTAAGTTGTACAGTGATAATTTTCCAGGATTGGAACTTATTCGGCCAATGTATTTTATTCGTGAGGAAGATATTAAAAGATGGGCAAAGACTAATGAACTAACATTCTTAAATTGTGCGTGTAAGTTTACCGAAAAAAATTTAGATGGTGATGGTAAAAGAGCAGAAATGAAGAAAGTTCTTGCTTATTTGAAAAGTCTTAATCCTGATATCGATTATAATATTTATAAAAGTACTACAAATGTTAATTTGAATTGTGTACTTGGTTATCATAAAGATGGTATCCAGTATGATTTTTTAGATGATTATGGAAAGAAGGAATAGTTATGGCAGTGGAAAAAGTAAAGATGTATTTGAAAAAATATGGATTAGAAGGAAACATTATTGAATTATCTAGTTCCTTGGCAACTGTTGGGGATGCAGCACAGAGTTTAGGGTGTAGTGAGGCAGAAATCGCTAAGTCTATGGCATTTTCTTTAAGTGATGGATATATCGTTGTTGTAATGTCTGGTGATGTCAAGATTGATAATTCTAAATATAAGGCAACTTTTCATGAAAAGGCACATATGGCGAGTCCGGAACTTTTAGAAAGTGTAATAGGGCATCCAATGGGTGGAGTTTGTCCTTTTGCGTTAAAGGAAGGTGTCAAGGTTTATTTAGATGAGTCTTTGAAGCGATTTTCTAAAATTTATCCGTCTTGTGGGTCTATTCATAATGCGATAGGACTTACTCCAACTGAACTTTATAAGGCTAGTGAATGTATTGGTTGGGTAGACATTACCAAGAGTAAAGAAGTTCTATGATTAAAGAAGTGATTGAAAAATCAGAAAAAATTTTTTGGTAAATAGTCTTTTTCTGCTGTTTTTTCTTTGATTTTTCTTTATAATGATATTGGGGGATATGCTTATGGATTTTGCAAAAGAGTTAATTCGAAAAAAGATGGTTCCTTTAGGATTTTCTTATAATGGTCTTGTTGTGATAATTCGCAAAAAAATAGAAAACGGTGAGCTACAAAAAAAGAAGGATCTTTATCAGTTTTTGAGCCATTATTTGGTGCTTCATCAATCTGATAAGGTTTTAGAAATTATAAATCAATATACTTATATTTATACTAGTGTTCATAAAGAAAAGAATATTTTACGAACAAACAAGAATTATCATGATTTTTTACAACAATTATTTTTATGTTATTTAAAGCAAGATCAAATAGATGTTGGATTAGTTCGATATCAATATTTGCAGAATTTAGTTTTAGAGCATAGTTTTCAAAGAAGATTAGAAAAAATATATGCAAGCAATTTAAAAGAATTAAAGGATATTATTGCTTGTTTAAGTAGTGAAGAACAAATTAAAATTCGAGGTTTTTACAATTTTCAAAAAGATAATAGAATTGAAATTAAAATCTCATACGGTTTTTCTTTTCTCATATTAGCAAGAATTATGAAAGATGATAGTTTGAATTTGAAGAAAGAATTATCGTATTCTGCTTTTGATGAGACTTATGTAAAATATTATCAAATTTTTCTTGATAAAATGGGTTTATCTCTAAATCATATCAAACAAATTTGTTTGCTTAAACAAAACCAAGAGAAATTAGCATATGTATTTCAATATCAGAAGTATGATGGAAAGTATCCAGTGGATGAAGTTGTGCGTGCTGTGGAGGATGCCATTCGTAAGATACAGCAGATGGAATATTTAAGTCTAGAGAGTTTAGTTTCAAATGAAAAAGAAGAATTTATTCAAGGAATTTTTCTTTATTTGAAGCAAGCTCAACCAGAATATTATCGTGCGATTTTAAGTTTTGGCGATTTGTCGTTAAAAGAATATAATAATTTGTCTATGAGTGAAAAGAAATTATATCGAGATGCGACTGCTAAAATGACTGAAATTATTACTGAAGTAAAAACAAGTCCTATGTGGCATGAGATGATAAACATTCTTATGAAAGACAGAAAGTTTGATTTTTTCAGTAGTTTTCTGGGGTCTTCTAAAAGTGATGTGTTATTGTCTTTAGAACAATTAAAAGAAGAAAATTCAAAGTATTATGCAGTTATTTTAAAGCGTCATGGAGAAAATTTAAAGCAGTGGCATGCTCTTACTTCTTCTGAAAATGCTATTTATTTGATTGCTATGTTTCAGTTACAAAAAAGATTGCAGAAATCAGTAATTACTTTATTTGATAAGTTTCTAGGAACTTCAAGACAAGAAGTACTAAGAGTATTAGAACAAATGAAAGATGATAGACCACAGTATTACGCCATCATTTATAAGCGTCACGGCGATTCTTTAGAAGAATGGCGTGAATTAGTTCGTGATGAAAATGTCATTTATAGAAATGCAATTAATAGTATGCGTACAAGATTGCAAAAATCAGCGATTACTTTATTTGATAAGTTTCCAGAAACACCGAGACAAGAAGTGTTAAGAGTCTTAGAACAAATGAAAGATGATAGACCAAAGTATTATGCCATCATTTATAAGCGTCACGGAAAGTCTTTAGAAGAATGGCATGAATTAACTAGTGATGAATGTATAGTTTATGCCAGTGCAATTAATAGTATGCGAGCAAAACTGCAAAAATCAGTGACTACTTTATTTGATAAGTTTCCAGAAACACCGAGACAAGAAGTGTTAAGAGTCTTAGAACAAATGAAAGATAATAAACCACAGTATTATGCCATCATTTATAAGCGTCATGGCAAGTCTTTAGAAGAATGGCATGAGTTAGCTCGTGATGAATGTTATACATACTTTCTATCCATAGAGTATTTAAAAAGGAAAATTCAATATCAACGTTTGGTAAAAAAAGAAATTTATTCTGAGGCAAAAGAAATTTTAAAAGAACAAAAAGAACAGTTATTTTTAGTTAGAGATATTCGAAATGGATTGCTTACTCAAGAAATTCAAGAAAAATATCATTTGTCTTTTTCGGAAATTTTTGATTTTTATTTTCAAACTCTTCTTTTGTATGATGAAGAAACTGTTATAAGAATTATTTATGAGTGTTTCTTGTATCATTGTCAAAATAAATTACTTCAGTCTTCTTATTATCAGCTTTTGTTAAAACAATCTTCTAATACAGATATTGAAAGAATTTTAAATCAAGTAGTATCTCAATTAGAATTGCAAGGAGTGGATGTTAGAAATACCAATAAATACATAAGGCGGAAGAAAAGAAAAAAAGATTAATTTTATTTGACCTACAGTGTACTTTAGGTGTTATGATGATATTCATGGAGAGTGATAAAATGGAAAAACAAACTGCTGGAAGAACTCAGTTAGGAGAATTTGCTCCTAAATTTGCAGAATTAAATGATGATGTATTATTTGGGGAAGTTTGGAGTCGAGAAGATAAACTTTCTTTAAGAGACCGTTCTTTGGTTACCATTTGTGTTTTTATGGGAAAAGGATTGTTTGATAGTTCTTTGAAGCATCATTTGATGAACGCTAAGAAAAATGGTATTACTAAACTCGAAATGGCTGAGATTATTACGCATGCAGCATTTTATGCAGGATGGCCAAATGCTTGGGCAGTATTTAATATGGCAAAAGAGGTATATCAAGATGATGATGTGACTGAAACTCATGGTGGATTATTTGGACTTGGAAAGCCAAATGATGCATATGCTCAGTATTTTATCGGTCAAAGTTATTTAAATCCTCTTACCAATCCAGAAAATACTTCTTTATTTTTAGCTAATGTTACTTTTGAGCCAGGATGTCGTAATAATTGGCATATTCATCATGCAAGTAAAGGTGGAGGTCAAATTTTAGTTTGTGTTGATGGAGAAGGTTGGTATCAAGAAGAAGGAAAAGAAGCGCAGAGTTTAAAGGCAGGTGATGTTGTTACTATACCTGCAAATGTAAAACATTGGCACGGAGCCAAGAAAGGTTCTTGGTTCAGCCATATTGCCATTGAAGTACCAGGAGAAGATACCAAAAATGAATGGTGTGAGCCTGTAAGTGATGAAGAATATGATAAATTATAGAATATAGAAGAGATATTCGACGTGTATACAAGAGATGTTAAAAGAAGAATTTTTCCTACCACTTGCATAATAGCACCGATATTGTGATATAAATAATTATGTACATTGACATATTCAGAAAACAAAAAGTATAATATATCTAATTTTCTGGAGGATTATGGTATGAAAGAGATAATTAAAAACAATATTATAAATTATGAATTAATAAGAATTAGACAAAACACACCTGTATTAGAGTATTTAAAAAGATATACTTTTTCTTTTAGATTAAAGCAAGTTTCATCTGAATTATTAGAACAATTAAAAATTTCTGATCATCTTATTGATATGAAATATGGAAACTTTATTGCTGGATATGGAAGATTAAAAAGTGAAGATTTTAGATCTAGTGGTGGTTTAAAAATTTCTGATTCTAAAGAAAATATTCTTGGTTCATTTATAATCGAAGAAAAAAGAATAATATACGATGCATCTCTACCTTTTTATAAAGAAAGAGATTCATATGTATATATGTATGGAACAGAATTTTATACTGATATGTCAATGTTAGATGTATTAAAAGAAGAATTAAATCGAAAAAGACAATATTTAATTTATATGGGTGAAAAAATAAACGGCTGTAAAACGGAATTTCAATTTCATGAAGTATCTAAAGAAGAATTATTAGAATATGCTCAAAATCGTGAAAAAGGTGAATATTCCTTAAAAAAAAGAAGATATTATTAATATATATACTAGATAGCTGGTTTATCACATTGCAATAGAAGTGCCAGGGGAAGAAGATATTAAATGAATGTAAGTGATGAAGAATATGATAAGTTAATTTAAAAAAGCATTTGTTTCAATGCTTTTTTTCGGATAACCAATTTGTGATTTCTTCTGGATTGTAGGAGATATTTTCTTCTATTAAACCAATGGAAGGATGAACGTTATCTTTTTTGTGGAAATCAGAGCCCACAGTTGTTTTGAGATGATGTTTTTTGGCAAAGTCATTCCAAAGTTTTGTTTCATCTATTTTATCTTGATTGCGATTGATATAAATATAGTAGGCTTCTATTCCGTCGGCGTTTATATCTTGGATGATTTGTAATATCTCTTGTTCTGTGAAATTATCTTCGTATTTATAAGCAACGGGATGAGCAAGGACTACTTTTCCTCCGGATTTTCGTATTATCTTGGCAGCTTCTAAAGGAGAGATTGTATTTTTCTTTACGTATGCTGGGCAACCTTCATTCATCATTGTTTCAATAAATTCTCCTTTTGAAGGGATATGGTTAAAATCGTGTAATAATTGTTGTTCGTTTAATGGATTGGTCACAATGTCATTGGCAATATGTGATTTTGATACTGTTTTTATTTGGTCTAGTTCTTCGGTATGGATGTGATATCCTAACTTTTTTAAAGCATCAGAAACATTATGAAGATAATCATGACGAACATTTTCTAATTTTTTTAATGTGTTTTGTAATTCTTGGTTGTGGATGTCTATGAAATATCCTAGAATATGAATGCCTGCTTTTTTGGTTACAGTTGAAATTTCTACTCCAGGAATTAATGTTATGTTGTTCTTTTTTGCATAGGCTAGTAATTCTTCGGTGTAAGCTGCAGTAGTATCGTGGTCGGTAATTGAAATGACAGATACTTTGTTTTTTACTGCTTCATCAATAATACTTTTCGGGTCTTTTTCTCCATCTGAGCAACATGTATGTATATGTAAATCTATTTTTTCTTTCATTGTTCATCACCTTTTGTTTATTTTATCATAATATTTGAAAAGCTTGTTAATTTTTATGTTACTTTGTATAATGGTAAAAAGTAGAGTATAGAAAAGAGGAATAGAAATGAAAATAGATATTTTAGGAAGTGGTTCGATTGGTGCTAAAAATATGAGTGCATGTACTATGATTGATGGACATATTCTTATGGATGTGCCAAACGGGATTGTAAAATATATGAAACATTTAGGATTTTCTGTTTTGGACATTGATACAGTTTTTATTACGCATTTACATGGAGACCATTTTTTTGATTTGCTATTTTTGTTATTTGGAAAGTATTATGCAAAGGATACAAAGCTTTTACAAATTTTTTGTCCAAAAGGTACTTTAGAAAAAGTAAAACTTCTTTTTGATGTTGGCTTTCCGGGTGATTTTGAGAAAATTATGAAAATTATTTCGGTTAAGTTTATAGAATTTGATTATGAAGGATCTTTTTCAGTAGCTGGATTTGATGTGAATATGAAATTTGTTTCTCATGGTACTTTGCCGTATTCTTTTGGATATCTTATACAAAAAAATGGTAAAAGAATAGCTTTTTCAGGAGATACTTCTTATTGTGAAGCTGTTGATTTTTTGGTAAAAAATTCTGATATTGCTATTTTGGATATGAGTATTCTTGGAAAAGGGGATGCATCCCATATGGGATTTTTGGATATTAAGTATTTTTGTGAAAAATATCCTGATAAAAAAATTGTTGCTACGCATATGAGAGATAGTACTAGGGCTTATGCAAAAGAACATTCTATTTCTAATTTGATTATTCCGGAAGATCATTTTCAAATTAGCATTTAAAAAGGAAAGGTGTTTTATTATGTGGTTTTGGATAGCACAAATTTTTGGAGGAGTTGCTTTAATTCTTTTGTGTTTTAGTTTTCAGCAAAATAATAAGAAGATATTATTAAAATATCAAATTTTATCTAGTTTGTTTTATGCTTTGCAATATTTATTTTTAAATGCTTTTAGTGGTTGTTTTATGAATGTTGCATGCGTTTTTAGAAATTTTATTTTTCGACGTTATGAAAGTAGACGTCCGCCAGTTTATTATCTATTTATTGTGGTTGGAGTTATGCTGTTTCTTTCTTATTTTTCATATCAAGGCTGGATTAGTTTATTGCCAGTTATTGCTGTTATATCGTATAGTATTGCTTTATGGATTGGTAATTTAAAAGTTGTGAGAATTGTTGAAACTTTTTCTTGCTTTTTGTATATTATTTATAATATTTATGTGTTTGCGATTACAGGACTTATTTCAACCGTGATTGAACTTGTGATGACAGTCGTGGCAATTTATCGTTTTGATGTCAGAAAAAAGGTGGTTAAAGGTATATGAAAACATTATTATTAGTGATTGATGTTCAAAAAACTTTTATTAATGAGAATACGGAATTTGTTGTTTCTAAAATTCAGAGTTTGATAGATGCATCTCTTTATGATATGGTGGCTTTTACCCGGTTTCTTAATACAGAGAATAGTAAGTTTATTAGAGAACTTGATTTTAGAGGGGCTATTGGGGAAGATAAAGAATTGGTTTTACCTAGTGGAGAACATAAAGTGTTTGATAAAGAGATTTATACTTGTTATAATTTGGAATTTCAAAATTTTGTGAAAGAAAATCAGATTGATAAAATTTATTTATGTGGTATTGATACGGAATGTTGTGTATTAAAGACGGCTTTTGATTTCTTTGAACATGATTATGATGTTTATATTTTAAAAGATTATACGGCTTGTATGTGGGGTAGTGAGCGGCATGAAAACGCGTTAGAAATCTTAAAAAGAAATATTGGAAGTCATCGAGTGATTTGAGAAAGGGGAGAAACCTTTCTTTTTTTTGGAACTTTTTGGCTTAATATTGTATTTTTTTTTAATTTTCGGTATAATCATTTTATGAAATTAGGGTGATACTAAATGAGAAAGATATTTGCAAGTATCGATGTTGGGTCTGATTTAATTAAGCTTGTGGTAGCTGAAGTCACTCATAATAATCGAATGAACATTTTGGCTTCGGCACATGTGGAGTCTCTTGGAGTGAAAAAAGGCTTTATTGTTAATCCTGAGGCCTTGCTTCCTAAGTTGCAAGAAGTATTTTTAAAATGTGAGAATATTATTGGCTTGAAGATTGATAAGGTTCTTGCTGTTGTACCGAGTGAGAATAGTGAGTTTTTCTTAGGAGAAGGGTCAACGACGATTACAAATGACGAACATATGATAAGACAATCTGACCTCATTCATGCGATGCAAGGATGTACTTATAATCGAATTAGTGATGATCGGGAGATTGTTAGTATTAAGCCGACTAGTTATATTATTGATGATGAGAGAACTGTGGATAATCCGGTGGGAATTGAAGCAGTGAAGCTTACCGTAAAATCTTTGGTTGTGACTATTCCACGTAAAAATGTTTATACTTTGGTAAAATGTTTAGAGAAGATAGGGGTACAAGTCATTGATTTTTCTCTTTCTTCTATTGGAGATTATTCGGAATTTCAAAAAGGAATGATGAAGGAAACGGTCGGGTGTATTATTAATATCGGATATCAGACGACAACCGTATCTATTTTTAATAAAGGGCTTCTTACGAATACAGAAACTCTTGATGTAGGTTCTTATCATATGGAAACGGATTTAGCTTATATTTTTAAAATTCCGTTACATGAAGCAAAAGATGTGAAAATGACACTTGCTTCTGCACATAAAAGAGGAGTAAGTGCTAGTATTAAGAAAAAATATACGACAAAAACAGGAGAAGAGATTTCTATTAGTGAGTATGAAGCGACCGAAGTAGTGTCTTCTAGGTTAGAAGAAATATTAAAATTGGCAAAAAAACAAATAAATCTCTTAACAAAAAAGGAAATTCATTATATAATGATAACAGGCGGAGTAAGCGAAATGGCTAATTTTAGTATCTTGTTAGAAGAAGTTTTTGGCCATAACGCGAAAATAGGACAAACAAATGAAATTGGAGTGCGAAGCAATATCTACTCTGCTTGTGTAGGTTTTATTAAGTATTATGAAGAAAAATTGAAATTAAGAAATCAAGAATTTTCCATTTTTTCAGAGAGTGAAATAGAAGAGCTTAGTAGTGTACCTAAGAAACTTAGTTTTGGAGAAAATTCGGTTTTAGGAAAATTATTTGGCTACTTTTTTGATAATTAAGGAGGGTGTACAATGGATGGAAATTTAAAAATAGATCCAATTGCGAAAATAAAAGTCTTTGGTGTCGGAGGCGGCGGGAATAATGCGGTCAACCGAATGATTGAAGAAGGCGTACAAGGTGTTGAATTCTATGTGGTCAATACTGACTTACAAGTACTTAATGCTAGTAAAGCTCAAAATAAAATTCAAATCGGTGCTTCTATTACAGGAGGACGTGGAGCTGGTTCAAACCCTGAGGTTGGTAGAGAAGCTGCATTAGAGTCTAAGAAAGAAATCGAAGAGGCTGTTAAGGGTGCTGATATGGTCTTTGTAGCTTGTGGTCTTGGTGGAGGTACTGGTACAGGTGCTGCTCCAATTATTGCCGAGATTGCTCAAGAGTCTGGTGCTTTAACAGTTGGTATTGTAACAAAGCCATTCCGTTTTGAAGGTAAAAGAAGAATGGAACATGCTTTAGTTGGATTAGAAGAATTAAAGAAACATGTTGATACATTGATTATTATTCCAAATGATAGACTTCGTGATATCATTGATAAAACAACAACGTTCCAAGATGCATTTAAAGAAGTAGATAATGTATTACACCGTGGTGTTCAATCTATTTCTGATTTGATTGCTGTTACTGGTATTGTTAACCTAGACTTTGCTGATATTAAGACAGTTATGGAAAAGAGTGGTACTGCATTAATCGGTATCGGTATGGGTATTGGTGACAATAGAGCTGTGGAAGCTGCACGTCAAGCTGTTTCTAGTGCTTTACTTGAGACAACCATTGATGGGGCTACTGACGCGATAATCAATATTACTGGTGGTGACAGTTTAACTTTATTTGAAATTGAAGATGCTGTAGAAACAGTTAGAGAAGCTGCAAATAGTGATATTAATATTATTTTTGGTGCTATTCCAAATTCTAATTTAACAGATGAAGTTATTGTAACTGTTATTGCTACTGGTTTTGATGGTAAAGATGAAGATGATAGTCATGATGATGTTTTACCAAAGAGAACACCAGATGAAGATGATACAACAGAATTTGATATTCCGGCATTTTTAAGAAGTAAAGATAATTATTAAGGTAGCAAATGTGCTACTTTTTTTGTGGGGACTTTGTCAATAATTTAGACAATAAATAGAGGGGGTTTTTAAAATTATAAACGAGATTCCAATTGATTTGGAGAAAGATACCCTATAGAAGAATGAAGACGAATAGGATTATAAAACCCTTCAATGTA
>DVGF01000013.1 GCA_018712835.1 Candidatus Ventrenecus stercoripullorum | reverse complement strand
TTACGCAGAATACTATACATCAAGCAAAGAAAATCCTGTTAAGATTTACTATTTAGATTTATCAAGTGCTTTTAATAAAGATTATTATGTAACAGAAAACAGTAATCCAAAAGCAACTCAAATCAAAGATTTAAAAATATTAGACGGAACATTAATAAGAGTAAAAAATGGTAAAATCACAGAATATACAGAAGGAATATCAAAGATTGCTGAAAAATTAAAAGTTGAGGAGTAAGAGCAAATAGTTCTACTCTTTTCATTTTAAAAAAAATATGATACCATTAATTAGAAACTAGGTGATAATTTGAAAAAAGAATATAATTTTAGTATTAAATCTACCATTATCATAGTTATTATAACTTCTGTTGTAACAAGTTTAGTTACAGGACTCATCCTATATAATAATAGTAAGATTTTAATTGGAAGCTCTAACTTACAAACCGATACAGCTTTACAAGAATTTTTACAGGTTTATTATGATTTAGAGGATGATTACTATACAGACATTGATAAAACAGAAATGATTGACCAAGCAATTGCGGCAATGCTAGATTACTTAGGAGAAGATTATTCTACCTATATGAATCAAGACGAAACAGCAGATTTAGAAAATCATCTAAGTGGACAATATGTTGGAATAGGTATTTCTATAACAAACGGCAATCAAATAGTAAAAGTATACGAAGATACTCCAGCAAGCAGAGTTGGACTAGAAGATAACGACGTAATAACAAGCATTAATGGAACTTCTACCGAAGGGCTAAATCAGAATGCCGTATCTGCCTTAATTAGTAAAACAGAAGAAAATACCATCGTGATAAATCGTGGAGGACAAACACATACATTCAAAGTAAAAGCGGAAACATTAAATAGTCCTCTAATTAGCGAAATATTTGAAGAGAATAACAAAAGAATTGGCTATATATTAATAGAGTCTTTTACAAATACCGTAGAAGAAGAATTTGCTAAAGCCCTTAATGACTTAGAAGCCCAAGGAATAGATAGCTTAATTATCGATGTACGTTCCAATACAGGTGGATATTTAAAAGGCGCTACTTCTATTGCTAGTATCTTCCTAGAAAAGGGAAAAACAATATATAGTTTAGAAGGAAAAGACTCGACAGATGTATATGTAGATGAGACCGATGAAAAAAGAGATTACAAAGTAGCTGTTTTAATAAACGATGGGTCAGCCAGTGCTAGTGAAGTTTTAGCAGCCGCTTTAAAAGAGAGCTATGGTGCTACCTTAATAGGAACAACTTCTTATGGAAAAGGTAAAGTACAGCTAACGAAAAACTTAGAGGATGGAAGTATGGTGAAATATACAACAGCTCGTTGGTTAACCCCAAGTGGGGAGTGTATCGACGAAATAGGTATAGATCCAGATTATTTAGTAAATTTAGAACAAGATGAAAATGGTGTATACAAAGACACCCAATTAGAAAAAGCCAAAGAATTACTAAGTCAGTAGTTCTTTTTTTCTGGTAAAAAGAAAAGAATTTATTCTTTATAAAATAGAATTTTTTTTGTATAATGTTTGCAAGAGAGCGGGAGATTATGAATTTAAAAAAAGGAGATAAATTAAAAATAGAATGTTATAAACATAATGGGTATTTAGATAGAACCAGTGACGAAGCAACAGTGATATACAACGATGAAGAAGTTTTAGTTGTCGCAAATAACCATACAACATTAACAGAACATAACGGGGAGTCCCATACAACAAACGAACCAGCAGTATTATTTTTTTTCAAACACAAATGGTTTAACGTAATAGGACAACTAAAAAAGAAAGGCTTATTTTACTATTGCAATATTGCTACGCCATTTATAATAGATGGTTATACCATTAAATATATTGATTATGATTTAGATTTACGAGTATTTCCGGATAAAAGTTTTAAAGTTCTAGATAGAAAAGAATATCGATATCATAAAAAAATGATGCGCTATAGTAAAGAACTAGACTATATTATAGAAAGTGCTTTAACAGAATTAATAGAATTAAAGAAAAAAGAAGTGGGACCATTTCAAGAAAATCTAGTAGAGAAATACTATCAAATATATAAGGAATTAGAAAATGCTAATGATTGAGAAAAAAATATCAATATAAGATAGAAAGTAAGAAAAAATACATCTTCGGAAAGAATAAAATCCAAATAGGATTAAAAAACACCCGAATAAAAACCAAGATTATAGTAAATGAACTAAAAGATTTAAAGCCTTTTTAAGCTAAAAAAGGCCTTTTTTAATAAAAATCGCAAAAAATTCAAAAAAATTGCAATTTATGCTTGCATTTGCATATACTTTATTGTAGAATGTAAAACGTGTTGCAGAAATGCGACAAAAATCGAGGAAAAAGTTTTTCAAAAAAACGAAAAATAATACTTGATTTTACATTCAAGATAGTGTAAAATAATCCTCGTGCTTTTGGAAAGAGCAATCTTTCAAAAGATTATCAAAAACCTAGCTTTTTTTCTAGAAAAACTTAAAATAAGGAAAAAGAAAAAAAGTTTAAAAAAATGTCAAAAAAGTGTTGACAAAGCAAAAAGTTTTTGGTAAACTCATATTGCACTTGACAAAAGTGTGAATGAAAACGATCTTTGAAAACTAAGTAAAAAAGTCAATTTGAGTAGCTTAAGATTAAACTGATTAATAAAATTTTTATTGAGAGTTTGATCCTAGA
>DVGF01000065.1 GCA_018712835.1 Candidatus Ventrenecus stercoripullorum | reverse complement strand
CTCATAAGATAGATGACAATAATTTGTCATTTTTAATACCTCCTTTAATGACAAATAAATTGCTTGGAAGATATTATATCAGTTATAAATCTTAGTGCACAACTTCTGTGCACTTCATTTTTTAAAATACGAGTGAATGTTTTTTTATGAAGAAACCCATAAAAATCTAGGAATTCTCCTTGTTTTGTGCTAAAATAATCGTTATGGAGGTTAGAAACTATGGGATTATTTAGAAAACTTATAGATTCAGAATATAAAGAATTAAAAAGATTTGAGAAAATAGCTCAAGAAATAGTGGCAAAAGAACCAGAAATGGCTGCACTTTCTGATGATGAATTAAAAAATAAAACAACAGAATTTAAAAGTAGATTAGAAAAAGGAGAATCACTAAACGATTTAATCGTAGAAGCATTCGCTGTAGTAAGAGAAGCTGATTATCGTGTGTTAGGTGAAAAACCTTACTTTGTCCAAATATTAGGTGGTTTAGCAATTCATTTTGGTAACATTGCAGAAATGAAAACTGGTGAAGGAAAAACTTTAACAGAAACAATGCCTGCATACTTAAATGCTTTAGATGGTAAAGGTGTCCATATTGTTACAGTAAACGAATTCCTTGCCAAACGTGACTCAGAATGGATGGGGAATATTTTCCGTTTCTTAGGCTTAACAGTTGGATTAAATATGCGCGAAATGAACGTCTTAGAAAAACAAGCTGCCTATAACTGTGATATCCTATATTCTACAAATAACGAAATAGGATTTGACTACTTAAGAGATAACATGGTTGTTCACAAAGAAGACAGAGTACAAAGAGAATTAAATTTCTGCATTGTCGACGAAGTAGACTCTATATTAATTGATGAGGCAAGAACACCATTAATTATTTCTGGTGGAAAACAAAACGCTAAAAACTTATACATGGATGCAGATAAAGCCGTAAAAAAATTAAAAGAAGACGAAGATTATACCATCGAAAATAAAACAAAAGATGTATCTATTACAGAAGAAGGTGCTAGAAAACTAGAAAAAATCTTCCATTTAGATAACCTATATGATTATGGAAATTCTATTTTAGTACACCACATTAATAATGCCTTAAAAGCTAACTATGGTTTTAAAAAAGATGTAGATTATGTTGTAGATAACGGCTCTGTGATTATAGTAGACCCATTTACAGGACGTTTGATGCAAGGACGTCAGTATAGTGAAGGTTTGCACCAAGCAATTGAGGCTAAAGAAGGCGTAAAAATCAATCAAGAAACGCAAACAATGGCCACAATTACTTTCCAAAATTTATTTAGAATGTATAATAAACTTTCTGGTATGACAGGTACAGCCAAAACAGAAGAAGAAGAATTTAGAAACATCTACAATATGTATGTTATCCAAATTCCTACGAATAAACCTGTAATAAGAGAAGACTTAGCAGATTTAGTATACTCTACAGAAGCAGGAAAGTACCAAGCAATCGTAAAAACAATTAAAAAAATTCATGAAACAGGACAGCCTATACTAGTTGGTACAATCTCTGTAGAAAACAACGAAAAATTATCGGCTATGCTTAAAAAAGAAGGATTAAAACACGAAGTATTAAATGCTAAAAACCATGCTCGTGAAGCAGAAATTATTGCTAAAGCTGGCGAAAAAGGTGCAATTACAATTGCTACCAATATGGCTGGTCGTGGAACCGACATTAAACTAGGAGAAGGCGTAAAAGAACTAGGTGGTCTTTGTGTCATTGGTACAGAAAGACATGAGTCTCGCCGTATTGATAACCAGTTGCGTGGTCGTGCAGGTCGTCAAGGAGATCCTGGTATGAGTCAATTCTTCGTATCTTTTGAAGACGATTTAATGCGTCGTTTCGGAACTGAAAAAGTGAAAAACATGGTAATGGCTCTAGGCATGGTAGGAGACCAAGCTATTCGTTCAAAATCATTAACAAAATCAATCGAATCTGCTCAGAAGAAAGTAGAAGGAAACAACTTTGATAGACGTAAAAACTTACTAGATTATGATAATGTAGTAAATGAACAAAGAAGAATTATTTATGAACAAAGAAATACAATCTTAGATAACGAAAGTATTCATGACTCAATTAAAGAAACATTCAGAAATACAGTGGAAGACCTAGTAACAGCACATACAAAAGATAGCGATTTAAAAGAAGAAGATTTGAAAGAAATCGCTGAATACGTAAATACAAACTTCTTAAAAACAGTGAAAGTGAAACCGGAAGAATTAAAAGGTATGGATGAAGGAAAATTAATTGAGTATTTATCCACAATGATTAATGATGATTATGAATTAAAAATAAAAGATGCTCCAAACTTTGAAGAATTTGAAAGAGCAATCTCTCTAAGAATTATCGATTCATTATGGGTAGAACATTTAAATTCTATGGAAGGATTAAAAGAAGGTATTTTCTTAAGACAATATGCTCAAACGAATCCATTACAAGCTTATACAATGGAAGGATACAATATGTTTGAACAACTTTTAAATAGAATTGATGATACCATTGCTCAGTTCCTTTTAAAAGCAAATATTGAGCAAAATACTCAAAGACGTCAAGTAGTAAAAGGACGTACAAATGAGCCTTCTGAACAAGAACATAAAAAACCAATCAAAAAAGAAAAAAAACCAGGTCGTAATGATCCTTGCAGCTGCGGCTCTGGAAAGAAATACAAAAACTGTTGTGGTAAAAATGCATAAAAAAAGAGTGTTAACTTAAGCAAAGTGTTAACATTCTTTTTATTATTAAAATACCAAAAAATACTGTATAATAAAGTTAGTTATAATAAACAAATATAAAAAGTATGGACAAAGAGGGATAAAGTATGAATAGAAAAGAAGTGCTATTAAAAATTAAGGAAAGATTAAAAAAAGGAAAACAACAAAAAGATTTTAATGATACTTTTCAAAATTTAGTACAAAATGAAAATTTTATTCTACAATTATTAGAAATATCAGCAAATGATATAGATGTCTTTTGCACAATGTTAGGGTATATCTATACAAGATTTATTGTAACAAGGGAAATCCGTGCAGATTTGCAATTAGAAGAACTTTTAAAAGATATTCCTTATGTAGAAAACTACAAAGAAAGAGTAATTGAAAATGGAGTATTTACTCATTCTTGTAACGGTAGTATGATTGATGCTATAAAACAAAATGGATTAGGAAATAAACAAAATAAAAATGAACAATTATGGGCTGCTTTAGAATTTCTCGAACAAAAATTAGGAACAACAGGAAATTATACAAAATATCAAACAAATCGCGTGGATGAAGTATACTTTTCTGCGCCAGGCGCAACGACATTCGGTTATGCATGTCATTTTGCACCAGAACGACTATTTTTAGGGATTTTAGAACAGACCCCAGAAAACAATATTAAAGTTGTTATGGGAGAAACAAAAAAAGATTATTATCGCCGCGTGTTATATAGTAAATTTGATATTTTAGAAGATGAAACAAAAAAGAATATTGAAATAGTATTAGACGGTTTCTTTTCAAAACCAAATTATGTGGTTTCATTTCCAATAAGTAGTATTATAAATTCTCCCAACATTTATTTTGAAAAAGTAGATGAAGAACATCGTATTTCATTAAAAGAATTTATAGATAACAATTGTGCCTATCAAGATTATACAAATTTCTTTACAACATCAGTAGGTTCCAATTCGAATTCAAATAATATGGATAATTTTGTAATGATAGATACTGTCATACCGCCAGAACAACTCGGAATCATTGCTGTTCCTGACTATTTTGATTTAATTGAGTACATTGCTAAAAATAAAAATATTCTACCAGGAGAAGAATTTGACTATTTTACAGTAGTAAAAGAAGTTCGAAAAATATAAGAAAGGGATAATTTATGCAAAAAGAAATAACCATTACGGATATTAAAAAATTGTTTACAAAAAGAAATAAAGACGCTAATAAAGGAGATTTTGGACGTGTTGGAATTATTGGAGGTTCTATAAACTACAGTGGCGCTATAAAACTGGCAACCATGAGCTTATCCACATTAAGAAGTGGGGCTGGTTTAGTAAGAGTAATCATTCCAGAAAATATTCTTCCGTTAGTATTGCCAAACTTACTAGAACAAACATGCTTTCCCTATCAAACAATAGAAGATATAAAAGAGAGTATAAAAGGATTAGATGCTCTAGCAATAGGTATGGGTTGGAGTAAAAGAGAAGAACATTTAGAAATACTAAAATACATTTTAGAAAATTATGAAGGAAATTTAATAATTGATGCAGATGGCCTAAATACTTTAGCTGGACACTTAGAATTGCTTCACAATACAAAATCTAATATTGTACTTACTCCTCATTTAAAAGAGTTTTCGAGACTAACGAATTTAAGTATCGAAGAAATCAAGGAAAACACAGTAGAACTAACTACCGAATTTGCCAAAAAATATCACGTAACAGTCCTATTAAAAGGACATACCACAATCATAACAAATGGGATAGATGTCTACACTGTAACTTGTGGTACTCCAGGAATGGCTACGAGTGGTAGTGGTGATGTTTTATCAGGAATTTTAGTAGGATTATTAGGGTATTTAGAGTTTAATTTATTAACCATTAGTGCAGCTACATTACTTAATGGCGTGTCTGGTTCCATAGCCGAAGAAAAATATACAGATATTGCTATGATTGCTAGTGATACAGTAAATGCTATTCCAGAAGCAATCAAAAAAATAAGAGAGGAATAGAATTATACCTACTTGTAAAATAAAAGAGGAGCTAAAATGAATTCAAATGAAATACCGCTTAATTATTTTTATAGAGAATATTCCCAAAACTATCGAAAAATAGTATTAGAACGTCAAGTCCAATTATTAAAGTATTTTTTCCTTTGTAACGTTTTTTTTGAAAAAAAGCAAAAAAAGAGAATAGTTATCCACATTCCAAACAAAAAATAAATAGAATTTCTCTAAGGTATCATTTTAGCTATGTTTGCTATCCTGAATAATAATTATTTAAAGTTATCAAAGATCCTTTTATTTATGTTACTTTTAATTTCCTGATTTTTTCTGGTTGCTTATTTATGATATGGCCTTTTGCCATCCCCATCATTGCTATCATC
>DVGF01000064.1 GCA_018712835.1 Candidatus Ventrenecus stercoripullorum | reverse complement strand
TAAATTTATAGGAAAAAAGATTTTAAATGTGCATACTATAAGTGAATTTGCCAAGACACAAGGGGTGTTGCCAGGAATAGTTATTGGAAGAATTCAAAATGATACGAAAGATTATTCATTTTTAACAAAATATAAAGAAAAATATGTTTGGCAATAATCTTTGGATTTAAAATGAAACTATTGTCCTAATTTTCTTTTAGTATTTCTGTTAGAAGAATTAAGATGCTACCTGTGAGTAAGAATACAGTAGCTAGAAACTGAGTGTTGCCCGTGAGTATTTGTCTAGGAGATGCATTTGGCGAGAGTTCTTTTAGATGTTTGTAAGCAAGGGCGAAAAAATATAAATAAATGAAAAAACCAATACTTAATAAAGTAATGTTAATTGTTTTATATTGTAATCTTGCATTTCTATCTTGATTTAAAACCGATATTCTTTCTAAATGATTTGAATAAATAGCAAAGCCAGCTAAAAAGAAGTAGGTTATCCAGATTTTATCTTCGATATTTAATTCTTTTAAAGATTCTAATACATCTTCCATATTTAAATTATATGTGAAATCTTTTAAGAAAGAAGAAAATATGGTATGATATCTAAGAAACGGAGTGACTGATATGAAAAATAAATATCAAAGAATGAATAAAGAAGAAAAAAAGAAATGTCGGGAAAAATTTTATGCTACTGAGAAGGGAAAAGGATTAAAAAAGAGATTTATTCGTTTAACAATTTTAGGAATTATCGGTATTTGTTTTGCGGTATTTTTAGTAGTGAGTGGGTATCTTAGCGGAGAAATTTCATGGGCTACTTGGGTGCTTGCAGGTGTCTTACTTTTCTTTTCTTTGGTTTATTTAATTAGCCCATTTGTTTTAAAAGCCAAAGTTTTTAATGATTATGCGGTAAAACATATGAAATAAATTTTGCAAGATAGTATATGCAAAAATGTGTAAAAAATGTGTAAAATAGATGAAAAATTGTCTTTTTTGACAATTTTTTTCGTGAAAAAAAAGGAAATCGGGGGGTTACCTTGAATAATTATTATTAGGGGAGGAATATTTTATGCCGAGAATATCGGAGAATGTTATTAATGAAATTCGTGCGCAAGCGGATATCGTGGATATTATTAAAGAATATATTCCTCTTACACCAAAGGGGAAGAACTACTTTGGGGTTTGTCCATTCCATCAAGATCATTCCCCAAGTATGAGTGTATCGAAAGAAAAGCAAATGTTTAAATGTTTTTCTTGTGGAGCAGCAGGAAATGTTTTTAAATTTGTTAGTGACTATGAAAATATTAGTTTTATTGAAGCTGTAGCGAAAGTAGCATCGAAAGTTGGAATACCACTTACGATTACAGGTGATTATAAACCAAAGGAAAAATTTCAAAAAGAGTACGATGTCATGAATTTGGCAACCTTGTTTTTTCAAAATAATTTAAATACGAGTTTAGGTACTAAAGCAAAAGATTATTTATCTAAGCGGGGATTAAATGAAGAAATGGTCAAAGTTTTTGATATTGGACTTGCTTTGGATAAAAATACATTGTATCAGTTTTTAAATAAGAAAAAGATTGCACCGGAGGATATGGTGTCTCTTGGACTTGTTAATCAATCGGGTCTTACTTATCATGATGTGTTTGTAAATCGTATTATTTTTCCTATTCATGATGCTTCTGGACATGTTGTTGGTTTTACTGGACGAGTTTATGATGGGGATTATACACCAAAGTATTTGAATAGTAAGGAAACTTCTATTTTTCGTAAAGGCAATATTTTATTTAATTATCATCGGGCAAGGGATGCGATTCGAACGCAAAAGAAAGTTATTATGGTTGAAGGCAACATGGATGCGATTCGAATGTATGTTTCAGGGTTACAGAATACCATCGCGCTCATGGGAACTAGTTTAACGACAGAGCAAGTGGTGTTACTTCAAAAGCTTCGTGTTCCGGTATTATTGATGTTTGATAATGATGAGGCTGGAAAAACAGCGACAATGAAGAATGGTCAGATTTTAATTGATGCAGGAATTACGGTAGAAGTTGTAAGACTTCATGGAGCGAAAGACCCTGATGAATATATTTTATCAAATGGTATTCAAGCGATGAAGGATAATATCGAGCACCCTTTGTCTTATTTAGAATTTAAGTATAATGCTTTAAAGGAAAATAAGAATTTAGAAGATACGGAAGAACTTTCTTTGTATGTAAAAGGGGTACTTGCTTCCTTAGAACACGCAGATGAGATTACGATTGATATTACTTTAAATAAACTTGTCCAAGAATTTCATTTGTCTTATGATATTTTAAAGAGTCAGTTAGATACGAAGAAAGTTGAGCCAGTGAAACAAGTACCTGTTAAAGAAAAAAGGGTGACGAAGAAAAGCAAGTATGATTTATGTGCTGAACTTATTTTGTACTATATGATGAATGATTTGAAATACGTAAAAATGTATCAAACGAAATTGGGATATTTTAAATCTTCTGTATATCGGGGGATTGCTAATGAGATTATTTATTATGTAGAGAAAAACAAAACAATAGAATTAGCCGATTTCCTTTCTTATGCGGAAACAAGTCCTTTAAAAGAAGATATTTATCGTATTTTGGAGAGTATAAAGACACCAGAAATTGTAGAAACTAGTATGGAAGATTATATTTTTAATATTAAAGAATGCACTTGGGAAGAAGAAATCAAGAAATTAAAAGTAGAGATGAAACAAACAAGTGATATTCATGAAAAAGAAAATTTAGCAAAAAAAATTGTGGATTTTAATAAAAAAATTCAAGAAATGTTAGAAGAAAGAAGTGTGATGTAATGACAAAGTTTGAAATGAAAAAAAATGAGTTATTAGAACAAGGAAAAAAAGACGGGTATGTATTGATATCTGAGATAGTAGAAATTGCGAAAGAATGTAAAGTAGGACCAGAGGAAGTTAAAAAGTTTCAAGATGAATTAAATGAATTAAATATTGAATTATTAGAACGGGAACCAGAAAAGAAGAAGAAAGCTGTAAAGGTACAAGAGATCAAGACCTTTGATACACGAAAAGAAGAGTTGTTAAAAATCGGAAAAGAAAAGGGTCGTGTTACGTTTGAAGAACTCGCTGATGCTTTAAAAGGGTTAGATGTAGACAATGACTCGTTGGATGATTTGTATAATGCTTTGGTAGAAAATCATATTGAAATTGTTGGGGAAGATGATGAGGCATCTGGTGGAAAGATGAAAGAGAAGGAAGAACCAATTATTTTAGATGATGCAGAGATTACAAAAGATATTAATATTAATGACCCTGTAAGGATGTATTTAAAAGAAATTGGCCGTATTTCGCTTCTTACTCCAGAAGAAGAAATGGAATTATCCATTCGTGTTGCGAATGGAGATGAAGAGGCAAAGAATAAACTTGCTGAATCCAATTTACGTCTTGTTGTTTCTATTGCGAAACGTTATGTAGGTCGTGGGCTTTTATTCTTAGACTTAATTCAAGAAGGAAATATTGGTCTTATGAAGGCAGTAGATAAGTTCGATTATGATAAGGGATATAAATTTTCTACTTATGCAACATGGTGGATACGTCAAGCAATTACTAGAGCTTTAGCTGATCAGGCAAGAACCATTCGTGTGCCAGTTCATATGGTAGAAACGATTAATAAGATGGCTCGTATTCAAAGACAACTTACTTTGGAATTAAATCGTGAGCCAAGTGAAGAAGAACTTGCTAAAAAAATGGGTATTTCTGTTGAAAAGGTTCGTGAAGTGATTAAAATTAGTCAAGACCCGGTCTCTTTGGAAACACCAATTGGGGAAGAAGATGACTCTCATTTAGGAGATTTTGTACAAGATATTAGTACGATGACTCCGGAAGAGTATGCAACAAATGAGATTTTGAAGGAAGAAATTAAAGCAGTTTTAGAAACGTTACAAGAAAGAGAACAAGAAGTATTAGAACTTCGTTTTGGACTCATTGATGGAACAAGTCATACTTTAGAGGAAGTTGGAAAACGCTTTAATGTAACACGTGAGAGAATTAGACAGATTGAGGCTAAAGCGCTTCGTAAGCTTCGTCATCCTTCACGGGCTAAAAAGTTAAAGGATTTCTTAACGGATTAGTATGACACTTAGTAAACGACTTACGGCAATTACTCATTTTTTGACAACGCAGGATGCTTTTGTTGATATTGGAACTGACCATGCTTATGTACCAATTCTAATGGCCAAGCGAGGTTCTACAAAAATCTTGGCTACAGATATTCATGAAAACGCTCTTGATATTGCCAAGAAAAATATTGTTGATGCGGGTTGTGAAAGCGTAATTCAAATAAAGCTTAGTGATGGGTTAGAACATATTTCTTTGGATGGCTATGATACATTGGTTATCGCAGGTATGGGATATTTTACGATAAAGCATATTTTAGAAAATAAAGAGAAGTTAGAGAACATAAAAAAAATAATCCTGCAATCGAATAATCATTTAAAGGATTTACGGATATTTATGAATCGCCTTTCCTATGCGCTTGTGGATGAGGTAGTTTTGTGGGACGCAGGACATTACTATACGATTATGAAATATGAACAAGGAACGCAAAAATTAACGGACGTAGAGTATGCTTATGGATTATATCGAGAAGAGAATAAAGCGTATTATCAGTTTCTGGCTCAGGAATTAGAAAATTTGCTCAAAAAAGTTCACACTGAAAAAGCTAATACTTTAAAAAAAGACAGAGAGCTACTCGAAACTTATTTATAAAAAGAATATTGGCCCATGTGTTTGGAAAGTAGTAATACTTTCTTTTTTTGGTTCTGTTTGTTTTTTTGAAGAGACCGTTGTTTCTAGTGCTTGGGGAGTTGGTTCTATTGTTTCTTTTTGAGGAGGGGATAGGAATTCTCTCGCTATTTTTAGAGCGCCTCTTGCATTTTGAATGATTGGTTTTGCCTCTCTGTATAAGGGAATGATTTGATTAGCTACACTCAGTGTTTTACTAATTCCACCGACTACTTTTGATAAACTGAGTCCAGTTCTTATTGTTCCTGGGAACATGACATCACCTCTTATAGATAGTGTATGTTTTTTTTAAATAAAGAGAACAAGTAGAACACTAATAAGTGTTTGGTATATTCTTCCTTTTAGAAAAGAAGTGTAGGAAATATTCGTATCACTTAAAATTCCTTTTATTTGAAGATGAATAGATAATCCCCCAAAACTCATGATGATGACAGTGATTATTTCTTTTATTTTTAAGGAGTAGTCTACACCTATTAAGCTATTTAATCCTTGACTTATTTCTAGTAGACCAGAGATGATGGGAATATGCTCAGGATTTATGATGGCATTTAATACAAAGAAAATACTCACGGTTCCTAAAATCATTAGTAAGGTATTCATAGAGTTTTTAATACTTTTTGTTAAAGCAACACCGAAAGAGTGATGGTCTTTGCTTGTTAATAAAGTGTTTGAACTAGGATGGGATTTGGACAGTATTCCCAGAAGTATATTTACTAGATAGGGAAGAAATAAAAGTTTTAGAGTAATCGCAAAGTTTCCTGGAAAGATAAGGTTTAACATGGTATATAAAAATAAAGGGTTTGAGAAGAACGTGAAAAATAAGAGATGAGATGCTTCTTCTTCCCTAAGATAGTTTTGGCTTACTAAGTTTTTGATGGTGTATGCATTGGTAGGTGTTCCTGAAAAACAAGAAATAAAGAAAGCATAGACGCCATAAGGGGAGGTGTGGAAACATTTTTGAAATGGTTTTCCAAGAAGTTTTACGAGAAAGTCAGGAAGGCCAAAATAAAGAAAGCAATCGGTTATAATCATCATTGGAAACAAAGAAGGAAATAGTTTGGTAATGAAGACTTCACAAGCATCTAAAACGCTTTCTTGGATTACTACATTATACTTAAATACAAAAAGTGTTAGAATTGTTAGAATAAGTAAAGGTCCTTTATTTTGTTTCATAGTATACTTTATGAAGGAAGGATTTAAAAAAGGACACTCTTTTTGTCAAATATTGTCAAGAGAAAATAGTATATTCATAGTCTTGTGTTTCGTTTGATATAATAGTAAGGGATGGTGTTATGCGAAAAAATTTATTACATAAAATAAAAGCGTTTTGGGTAGAAAATTATAAATTTCTTTTAGCAATCGTTCTTATTTTTGCTCTTTTTATGATAGAGTTGCCTTATAAAATTTATGCTCCAGGAGGAATGGTGGATTTATCAGAACGCGTGAGTGTAGAAGAGGGTCAAGAGTATGATGGAACACTTGGCATGGCTTATGTTTCGATGGTGAAAGGAAGTATTCCGTATTTACTTTTGTCTTATGTCATTCCAGATTGGGATATTGTTCCGGAAAGTGAATTAAAATATGATAATGAAACAATGGAAGAAAAAATAGAAGCGGATAAAATATCGACAGAGCAATCTATTGATAGTGCCATTATTGCGGCTTATCGATTGGCGGGAAAAGAAATAGAAATCGAGTCAGAAAATGTTCATATTACGTATATTGATGAACAAGCAAATACGGATTTAGAGATTTTGGATGTTGTGAAATCGGTAAATGGAGTGGAAGTGAAGTCTACTGAGGAATTAAAGAGTCTTATTCAAAATTATGCAGCAGGTGAGGAAGTGGAATTTCTAGTAGAGCGAGACGGGAAAGAAAGGGAATGTCATGCCACTTTATATGATACAGACGATGGTGTGAAAGCGGGTGTTGCTCTTACAGTTACTTATAATTATCAGGAAGAGCCAGAGGCTTCTATTACAATGAAGCAAAGTGAGTCGGGGCCAAGCGGGGGGCTCATGATGAGTCTTGCTATTTATAATAGTTTAGTAGATGAAGATATTACGAAAGGAAAAACAGTTATTGGAACTGGCACAATTGATATTGATGGGAATGTCGGCGCAATTGGAGGTGTGAAGTATAAACTTATTGGAGCCGTTAAGAATAAAGCAGATGTTTTTTTCGTGCCAAAGGATAACTATGAAGAAGCAATTGAGGTAAAAAATGAGAAGGGGTATGATATTACAATTTTAGCTGTAGATACTTTAAGTGATGCGATTGAGAGTTTAGAAAGTTTAGATTAAACTTTAATTTTTTGTATAACAAGTTAAGTCTTTTCCCATAAATAAAGGGAAAGGACTTATTTTATGGCAAAATATAAAGTAGAAATTACAGGGGTAAATACAAGTAAATTAAAAGTATTAAGTAATGAGGAACAATTAAAGTTGTTTCAAAGAATGCATGAAGGGGACGCTTTGGCAAAGGAAGAACTCATCAATGGTAATTTGAAATTAGTTTTAAGTGTCTTAAGAAAATTTCGAGGACAAAAGCATAATATGGATGATTTGTTTCAGGTTGGAGTTATTGGACTTATTAAGGCTATTGATAATTTTGATCTTAGTTATAATTTGAAACTCAGCACTTATGCCATTCCACTTATTATTGGTGAGGTAAAGAGGTTTATTAGAGATAATCAAAGTTCTGTCAGGGTCAGTCGTGGGATTAAGGATTTTGCTTATCAGATTTTAAATTATAAAGAAGAGTTTCTTCAAAAAAATGGTTTTGAACCAAGAGTCGATGAATTAGCTAAACATTTTGATGTGACAACTTATCAGATTTGTAATGCTCTAGACTCTTTGAAAGAACCGGTTAGTATTTTTGAACCTATTTATAACGATGGCGGAGAACCTATTTATTTGTTTGACCAATTGTCAGATAAGAAAGAAGGAAATGATGACAGGGATATGATGCTTTTATTAAAACGTTCTTTGTTAAAGTTAAAGCAAAGAGAGCAGCAGATTTTGATGGAACGTTATATTGTGGGAAAAACTCAGATGGAAATTGCTGAAACGTTAAATATTAGTCAAGCTCAAGTATCAAGAATTGAGAAAAATGCGATTAAAAGTATGAAAAGAATGATGAAGTGATTGTCAACTAAAGAATTAATAGTTGTGAAAATATGTGAGGTGTGGTATTCTTGATATAGAGAATATGATGGGTATATATGATATGTATAACCCATACTAAGAGTAGGAAAGAGTGAGTTTATGAAAAAACAAACAATTATAGCATTAGCAGTCATAGGAGTGCTATTGGTAGCAACAATAGGAGTCACATTTGCCTATTTCGCATCTAGTAGTCAAAATGATGATGCAGGTATTAATGCAGAAACAGAAGAGTTAGGAAGTATTTTGTTAGATGGAACAAAAGTATTTACTTCTTATGATTTATTACCAGGAAAATGGGAGTACAAGAATTTACAATAGAAAAGAATTCTGATACTGGTAATGATATATATGAAATTGATTTAGAAGCAACTGTGCCAGAAGAATTTCGAAGTGATATAGAAATACTTTTATATAAAACAACAGACCCAGTAAGTAATAATGTAACCGTAAATGTAGCAGACCCAACACTAGAAGATGAGATGATTTATCAAGAAGATAGTTTAAATATTACAGGAAGTCCAGAACTAGTATATCAAGGAACATTAACAGAAAATCCTCAAATCATCTTAGAACAAGCAGACTTTGATGTAAGTACACTCGCAAAAACAACATATTACTTAGTATATCATTATAAAAACAATGGCAATCAAGATGACCAACAAGGCAAAACTTTTACAGGAACAATTACTGTGAGACTTATTAATGAGAAAACTACTTTTGCTGACGCAATCTTGGCATGTGACGGAACTGCTACAGAATGTATCATTCAAAATGCAAGTTTAAGTACAGAACAACTTGCTTATGACGGAACGGTAGATAATAATTTAAGATATATAGATGCTGATCCAAATAATTATGTTGGATTTGGAGTATATCCAGAAGGAACTTTAAAAAGAAAATGGGAAGAAATAGGAATGCCTGTAAATTCTGTAGAAGAATGTAATAATATGGCTGAAATGTTTGTCTGCGATAATTATACAGACCTCGGATTTTCTTCTATAGAAGAATGTAATACAAATCTTCCCTTAATGTTAGAAGAATATTATAATGTTTCTGATAAAGAAGAACTTAAGAGTGTTTATTGTGTGCAAGAAGATGTATCAAATCAACCGATTTTATGGCGAATTATCGGAGCATTTAATAATATTGATGATGGAACAGGTACAAAAGAAACAAGATTAAAAATCATAAAAGATGAACCATATAGTACAGGAATGGCATGGGATACAGATAATATAAATGATTGGATTACAGCAAGTTTACAAGAAGAATTAAATACAACGTATTTAAATAGTATTCAAAGCCCTTATAAAGAAATGATAAGTAATGCTAAATGGAACCTAGGAGGAACAGTAGATTATACAAGTAGTAGTAATGGTTTAACAAGTCACTTTTATGGATATGAAAGAGGGACTACAGTATATACAGGAAGACCAGCAGAATGGATAGGACAAATAGGATTAATGTATCCAAGTGATTATGGATATGCAA
>DVGF01000063.1 GCA_018712835.1 Candidatus Ventrenecus stercoripullorum | reverse complement strand
TTTTTTATTTAGGTAACTTTTATTTGAATTTTAATTCTATGCCTCCACTTTCTTTGGTTATATATTTTTCATATTCTTTATAATCTAATTTTAAATTGCTACAACAATTTGAGATATTTTCAATAATCATATTAATAATGTCAGCAATTCTTTTATTTATATATATATTGTCCAAAATTTTTGTGAACTGTACACTTTTTAAAGCGTTTATCATATTTATTAGTATTCCAATATGTAAGTCAAAACTTAGCTTTGTGTTTAATACTTCTTTTAATATCCTTTCAACTTTTGACTTTAATTCTTCTCCATAATTTTGATATAAATAAAGAAATATATTTCCTATATATTTTCCGTTATATAAAACATATATATAATTACAGTGTACTAATTTTATAACAGTCTCAATATATTTTTCATAGCTATCTTTATATAAGTATTCTATTAATACTAAACAATTAGTATGATTTATTTTATATACACCACTTGCTAATTTCCTTATTAATAAATCATCACAAATATATGGTAACCCCTTTTGTTTAGCTAATGCTATCAAATCAAACTGCACTTTATCTAAATAATCTCTTTTATCTATATTCAATATCTCGTCTTTTACTGATTCTACATCTTCTACTTTAAATCTATTTATACATTTATAAATATCAGTCCAAAATCTAATTCTTTCATCTATTTTCATCTCATTCATTGCCAACATTTGAGTACCATCTTCTTGTTTGACAACTCCTATTGTTGTTTCTTTTTGACCATGCTTTTTTAATAAAGACTCATAATAATATTTTATTTTATTTTTTAAGCTAGTAGTTATGTATATTTTTTTGCATAATTCTTGCGTAAAAACTTCCAATTTATCAAACAATGCTAATACTATTATTGATGTTAAATCAATAACAAATCCTTTTTCAACATCGATATTTTTTGGCTCCCCTGCATAAAATACTCTTTCTTTTTCACTTAGTAGTGTATTAATAATTTTAGCATAATCATCGGCTGTTTTTTCTGAACTAAAATATGCACTTAAAGGGATGTTTCCACTTTTCTCATATATATCTAATCTTTTATTCGTGTCTTTCTGTATTTCTATCAATTTTTGTTTTAATTGTTCAACAAATCCATCCATATCTTTTTCATTCGTTCTAAATATTTCGATATCATTTGTTTTTTCTATTTTTTCAAAACAGATATGAGAAAAGAATGCATATTTATCCTTAACGCATATAATTTTATAAGTTTGACCTTTGTATAATATTTTATCGTTTACTTTTTTATTTATTAACTCTAACCCTAAATCACTAGTACTTCTTATTATTTCAACATTTAATATTTTTCTGTTTTCTTGGTAAAATGCATCATCTTCTATAACAATGTTTTTTATCTTTGAATTTATCTCAGATTTTAGGGTTACACCAACATCTTTACAAACAGAAGTAACGTCTCGATATAATACATTTCCTCCTAACATATTACATCCCCAATATTGTCTTAAAACTTCTTTGTTAGATGTATTATTGTTTAGTAAGTATAAGGCTTTATATGAATTTTTTGTTGCATTTTCAAAATCGTTTTTATATTTGTATCCTTCTACTACAAGCATAATGCTGTTTAAGTTCTTAGACAAACTTAATTTTTTTAATAGTTCATCCTTAATATCGCAAAAGTTATTTCTTGATAATTCTATATATTTATACGCAGAATTTATTGTGCCTTTTTTATTATATGATTGTTCGTACTTGCTTATTGCTTTTATTTCTTTTCCTTGATTTTCTAGCAATATTCCCTCAATATAATCAACATCTATGTCCTGATCATCTATCTGTTCTTTTATTTCTTTTAATTTATCAATTTCTTTTTCGCTTAAATTAGGTTTATTTATTAAAAATCCAGCTAAACGTATTCTTAAATATTGAGTTAAATCTATGTTTAACAAAAATTTTATCATTTCTTCATTTAATTTTATATCATTTGCTACATTACACATAGTATTAATAGCTATTACATCTTCATCTTTTAAATGTTTTAATCCATTTTTAAATTGTTCCTTTATTTTTGAATTTTTCGGATTTATAGTATATAGAACATGGGCTTTGGTAGCATAGAATAATGGCATATTCTTAAATTTATTGTTATTATATTTAAGTATTTCTGTTTCTTTAAATTGCTTTGTAAAATTCTTTGAAATAATAAATATTGAAGCTAAAAATCCATATCTATCAAATTTGTCTTTTTTTGCTTTTGATAAAAGTTCTAATACTTTTCCATACTTTTTTTGAAAAAAATAACATCTCACCAAAGATTGAAGTGCAATATCATATCCTTTATTATAATATAAATCATATAATATACTTTCAGCTTTTTCTAATCCTTCTTCCAATGCAATTGAGAATGTAGCATATAAATATATCATTTCGTTATTTTCTTTAATTTCTTTAGGAAATGTATCGAATTTTTTTATTGCATCCGATGAATTTATATGTGCCAATATGACGAATAGATTATGATAATATTGTTTTGACTCTTCTAAATGACTACCATCTTTATAATAAATTTCTAAAATTTCTAGTTTTTGATATATACGTTTTAATTTATCAATATTCTTTTGTGATATATATAACGAAGCTTCTTCCACATTTACAATTCCCATAGCATCTTTATATAACTTTTCAATTTCTTTTTTTATTTCCTCTTCTTTACTATTTTTGAATTCATTAGGATACATTTCTTTTAATTTCTTAATTGCTTCTGGTGATAAATCTTGATATCCCATAAATATATTTATAGTTTGATTAATTTCGCTGTTCTTAATTTTATTATTTTCTATACTATTCTTTACCATTTAATTAACTCCTTATATTGTTTTGACTTACATTACTATTATTAATTTTGTTTCTATTTATTTCATTGTTTTGACTGTTATCAGTTATTTTATTTACTTTATAAATGGCTTTTCCTCCGATAATTAATGATATAATTGACACTGGCAAAGATATTATAGTTGCTATATTTGCTAAAAATTCTAAATTCATCCTTATTCCTCCTTTTACTATAATCTTCTATTTATTTCTTTTATCCGACGCTCATTATCAATGTGCAATAATTTCTCTTCTATCAAATCCTCCAGAACTCCTAAACCCAATAATTTTCTCTTTATCTTCTTTGTTCAGCTGCAGAAAATTTAATGGCGTCTTTTAAAAAACAATTCACATATCTTTCTCATTTAACAAGTTCTCTTTCTTGTGCCTAGTAATTGTATTCTCTATACTTTCTCTACCATACTTTTTTTCTTCAAAAGTTATAATCTCCAAAAACATATTAAAATCAAGTATTACATGTCTTGCTTTAGCTGTAGCACCGCTACACATTCGATATGTTTGGTATAAGGAAACATATCATAAGCCGTTAATTTCTCTATTTTATATTTCTTTGTTAGCTCTTTTAAATCCCGTACTAAAGTCTTAGGGTTGCACGAAATATAGATAATAGTATCAAAGTCACGGCTCAGAAATACATCTCTTACTTTTCTATGAAGGCCACTTCTTGGTGGGTCTACAATTGCTTTATTTGCTTTCACGGGTATTTTATCAATTAAGTCTTCAACTTTGCCAGCATGGAATGATGTGTTCTCTATTTGGTTTAAAGAAGCATTGTAAATGGCGTTTAAGATAGCTTTTTGATTTGCTTCAATACCAATTACTTGTTTTGTTTTATGAGCGAGATGCAAACTAAAATAACCTACTCCACAATAAAAATCATATACAATATCGTTTTTGTTAAAATAACTTGTAATATCTGTTTTTATTTTTTCTGAAATATCAGTATTTACTTGAAAAAAGCTTGTCCCGTCGACTTTATAGAGAATGTGACCGAGTCTTTCAAAGAAATAAGGGCTATTATATACGCATTTGCCATTATAGATAATTCCAGTTATTTTATGAGTTTCTACTAGTTTTTCTTCTATTTTTGGTTCGGTAGGAGACTCTATTAAAAGGAGGAGTTCTCCGTTTGTATTCACACGAATGGTAATACTACCGTTTTCGATATGTAACATAGAGAAATCTTTTAAAAATTCTTGAATTTCTTTTCTTGCAAGCAAACAATTTTGAATTGGTAAAAATGTATGTGTTTTTTCTTCGTAATAGCCAACTTGTCCCTGTTCTATTTTTAAGCTTACTTTGTTTCGATATCCTAATTCTTTAGGGCTTGGCACGATAGAAATATCTTTTATATCTAATTTATTTTGGCTCACTAAATCTTGTAATATTTCTTTTTTAAAGTTTAGAGAATCCTCATAAGAAACTATATCAAATGTACACCCTCCACAAGATGCACTATAAGGGCAAAAGGATGCTCTTCTTTTGGGGTTTGGTTGAATGATATTGGTTAGTTGGTATTCATCAAAATGCTTCGATGAATGAATTAACTTAGCTTCTACTTCTTCCTCTTGTAAAGCCCCACGAATGAAAACTACTTTTTTGTTATCATAACTAAGCCCGCGACCATCATAATCTAATTTTTGTGTTTTAAATTTCACTTTCATCACCTGTAATTTTATTATAGAACAAAAAGGAAATTTATGAAAACAAAATTTTTATTCTTTCCTTTGAAATATTTATGTACTGTTTTCTTTTATTATTTTATTACACTTTCTTTTGAATTTTTTATACGTTTTAGTTAACAAATTTTCCTTAATCAATCACTCTCCTTTCTTTAATTAATCAAATTATATATTACGAACACATGTTTGTCAACGGTAAATTGTAGGATATTATATTATTTTTATATAGAGAAAAAAACAAAGTATGGGAAAGACTTAGTTAGACTATCCTTCTACTTTGTTATTCTCTTTTTTTGATCTTTCTAAAGTGAATACTTGGTCTTTAAAGGGTTCTCTTTCTTGAAACCGAGTATAAGCATATTTAAGTAATAGTTGATTGTAAAATGTCACATCAAAGATTTTTTTGTTCATTTTTAATCGTTCTAAACATTCTTTTAATATTTTTGTTTCTTCTTCGGTAAATTCATAAATAGTTAATTGATTTTTTAGATAATGTAGGCCCCGATTACGGTCTGTTTTGTCATAGTAAGCACATGTTAAGATAATTCGGTCTATCATTGTTAATAAAGGAGTTTCTAGCATTTCTAAAGAAAGCGTTCCTTGATAGAGTTGTGTCAGACATGTTTTTATATAAGGAGGCTGCCAATAAGAGGTAGTTTGGTTTTTTTCTTGATTTAATATTGGACTAGTATAGGATTTCTTTTTACCGGACATTCTTTGGTTATCTTGAGACATCACGTCTTTCTTTTTCATCGATAAAAGGAATTCTTTTTCTTTAGCAATCCGTTCATTTTCCTGACATCTTTCTTCGGTGCAAGCTTCAAGTGCTTCATCGTATCTTCCTAATCTTATTAGGCAAGAAATCTTCTGCAAGCAAATTGCTGTTGACTCACATCGTTCTTCTGTGCATTCTAGCAGTGCGCTAAGATAATTTCCCATCATCATTAAGAGTTTAATTTTTTGAGAAACAATACATAAATCGTTCTTAGCATAAGATAAATTACATAGTTTTAAAGCAATTTGCATCGATTCGGGAGACCCTTCTAAAGTGAGTTCTTTGATTTTTTTGGAAAGATTAATCATTACCCTTTGTTTCATTTGTTCTATTAATGGGATATGTGAATATTGATGGCTCAACTCACAAGCCTCCTCATACATTTCATTTTGCATATATCTCATTATCATAGCTAGTATTTCTTTTACTTCTTTATTATATCCTAACTTTTTTAACCAGATAAATACCATGATTTTTGGTACACCATTTATACTTTTTATTTTTACATAATCTGCTTTTAAAAATTGTCTTATAACTTCTTTTTTTGTTTCTTCGTTATACATAAATCTCCTGCTTTCTATCAAAGTGCAGTATTTACTTTATCACATTTTGAAATAATAGTATAGATATATTTTTTTATTTTATTAATAGTCTTAACAACCGTTCTTTATTTTCTTCAGTCGCTGGTCTATTTTTTAACTCTTCAATATAGTCCCATGCTCTTAAGGCTTGCTCTTTTGTATTCTCTGAATATAAATATTTGTATAACCTTAACTCAGTTTTATAAATTCTTTCGCGATACGCATCTTTTAATAATAGAACATTTTCTTCTGATTTTTCTTTCTTGGTTTGTTTCTTGGCTAAAGCATTTCTTTGTGTTTGATGGCTAACAGTTTGGCCTGTAGATGTTACGTAATGCTTTGATGCTTTTGGAGATTTTTCTTTTTTTACCGAAGGAACTTCTTTAGAAGGTTTCGTTGTTGGTTTTTGGGTTATCTGTGTTTTTTCTTGTTCTAGTTCTGGAAAAACCACCAGATTTTTTCCACATAGTATATGGTTATAGTAAGCAATATCAAAGTAAGGAGAATGTTTTTTTACTCTTTCTAGGCTTTGTTTCAATATTGTTAGCTGTTTTTTATCAAATTGATGTTCAGCAATTTCCTTTTTTAAAATAGATAATGCTTTTTTTGAATGATTTCTTTCATAATAGCCTATTTTTAAAATTATTTTTTCCCAAGTATTAAGTGAAGAGTTTTCTATCATAGAAACAGTACAAGAATTGTTATATAAGTGAGCAAGCATTATAATTACTTCTGTCACATCTGGTTTCTCAAAGCATACACTTGAAATTGTTTGTAAAATGCTTTGATATAATGATAAAATCATTGGCTTCTGTTTGTTTTGCTCACACAAGAAAAGTGCTTCTTCTTCTCTGTGTAATTTCAATAAAATTGTGATTTTTTGAGATAAGATAATTGAATTTTCGTTACATTTTTCTTCTGTACAGAGAGCTAAAGCTTTGTTCAATTTTCTTTGTTTTATCAAAATTGTGATTTTTTGTGATAAGATAATTATATTTTCGTTACATTTTTCCTCTGTACAAAGAGCCAAAGCTTTGTTCAATTTTCTTTGTTTTGTCAAAATTGTGATTTTTTGGGATAAGATGCTTATATTTTCATTACAATTTTCTTCTGTGCAAAGAGCTAAAGCTTTGTTCAGTTCTCTCTGTTTTATCAAAATTGTGATTTTTTGGGATAAGATAATTATATTTTCGTTACATTTTTCTTCTGTGCAAAGAGCTAGAGCTTCCTTACATTTTCTTTGGAAGATTAGTATTTCAATTCGCTGAGATATGATAATAAGATTTTCTGTTTCTATAGAACACAACTTTAAAGCTAAGTCCCATTGCTTGTTTAATATTAAAGACTTTATTTTCTTTGATAATTCTTTTATAAGATATTCATGATACCTCTTAAAAATTGGGATATCTTGATAGAGCTTTACTAGCTCTAAAGCTTTCTCATATTCTTTAGAATTCCATAAATTATTTATAGTTTGAAGAATTTTTTTAGTATCTCTATTATAACCTTCTTCTCTTAACCACTTATACACTGTTGACTTTGAAATATCTAGCATTTCTTTGACTTCTAAGTTTTGGTTTTCAAAAAAACAAATCCAAATTTTTTCTTTGGTATCATTATCGTACATAAAACTCCCTGACTTTCTATAGAACTTACTAAAACTTTATCATATTTTATTCTAAAATACTAGAATAAATTTTTAGGTTTAAATCTGCCAAATACTACCATACTAAAAATGGTGAAGTTTATGAAGAATGAAATCGTAAAAAGAATTGAAAGAGATTTTAGTAACACAGTTGATTTAGTTATTAAGCCTATTCGAGTTTCTGTGTTACAGACAATCTATGTTATTTATTTAGAAAGTGTTACCGGTAGCGATAAAGTTAATGATTATATTTTAAAAAATATTAGTTTTTTAAATGCTATTCGCAAAAACAAGTTTTCTGATTTGCCGAGTTTAATTCCAGCTCCAAATACTAAAACTTTAAATCATCCTGATGAAATTGAGTTTTATATTACTAATGGATTTACAATTGTTATTCGTGGGAAAGATATCTTAGCGTTAGAAACACGAGCGGATATTCAAAGAGGTATTCCAGAACCTACTACAGAACAAGCAGTTTTTGGGCCGAAGGATGCCTTTACAGAAAATATTCAAATTAATTTAGGATTGTTAAAACGAAGATTAAAAAGTAAAGATTTGAAGGCGAAAAGTGTTGTGTTAGGAAGAAAAACGAAAACTATGATAGAAATTATCTATTTTGATGACATTTGTGAAGAAGAACTTGTTACACATATCGAAGCTGAGCTTAAAAAGGTTGATGTTGATGGAATATTGGACTCAGGAAATATCACAGAGTATTTATCAGAGGAAAATAATACCCACTTTCCTACTGTTATTAAAACCGAACGGCCTGATACAGCTAGTAAAGCTTTGTTAGAGGGAAAAGTTTTGATTTTTGTTGATACTTCGCCATTTGCACTGATTGTACCAGGATTTTTTTCTGATTTTTTAAATCCAGTATCGGATAATTATAAAAAAAGTAATAATATTAATTTTTTAAAGATTTTACGATTTTGTTGCTTCTTTTTAACTATTTTAGCGCCGGCTATTTATATTGCTCTTATTAATTATAATCCAGAAACCATTCCAACTAGTCTTTTAATTAATTTTAGTACGCAGCGAGATAATGTTCCTTTTCCGGCGATTGTGGAAGCGATTATGATGCTGATTATTTATGAAATCTTAAGGGAAAGTGATGTACGGTTTCCAAATTCTTATGGAAGTGCCATATCGATACTAGGGGCTCTTATTTTAGGAGAAGCGGCCGTGAATGCAGGATTTGTAAGTCCTATTATGATTATTGTTATTGCATTTACTTTTATTACTAGTCTTATTTTTACCGAACAGGAAATGGTCAATGCGGCTAGACATTGGCGGATCTTATTTTTAATTGCCGCGGCCTTTTATGGGTTATATGGAATTGTTTTAGCGTTTATTTATTTCTTAAGTCATGTTACAGAGTTAAAAACTATGGGAAAACCTTATTTTTATCCGATTGCCCCATTTGACCGTGTTTATCTTTATAAAGGGTTACTGAAACAGGATATAGAGCTGGATACGAAACGTAGTAAGATGCTCGCACCTCACAATGAAACAAAGCAAAGGAGAAATGAAGGATGAAAAAATTACTTATTCTACTTATTGTTCCCTTCTTTTTAACGGGATGTTTTGACTATCAAGAACTAAATAATCGGGCAGTGATTGCTGGTGTAGCTATTGATTATCAAGAGGATGCTTTTCTAGTAGACTTGGAGATTTTAAATAATAAGAAAAGTAGCAGTCAAGAGGAAGAAAGCGATAAAACTTATTATGTTTCTGGGACTGGCTCTACATTAGATGAAGCGTTTCAAACTGCTCATTCCAGGCTTAGTAAAGACCCTTACTACTCTCACTTGAAGGTATTAATTTTGGGTACGGAATTAGCAGAAGAAAAACTAGCAGATGTTTTGGATTACATGATAAGGGATGCAACAATACGAAATATTTTTCTTCCGGTTATTGCTAAGGGGGTTAGTGCTAAAGAGATATTAGAAAGCACTACGAAAGAAAATCCGGTTGTTTCGACTTCTATTCAAAGTATGATTGAAAATAATAAAACTAATGATAGTATTAGCATATTAAGAGATTTTGAAACATTTGTTAACGATATCATTGATCCTTACCGAGATGGATATATTAATACTGTTAGTAAAGAAGAGGACACGATTTATCTCTCCGGTGTGGCAGCCTTCCATGAAAAACAGCTTTCTTTCTTTTTGAACGTTGATGACGCGATTGTATTTAATACTTTAAACAATGACTCGACAAACTATTATGTCAATTTGGCTTGTGAAAATGATAAGGAGGAATATTTAACAATTAAATTATATCAAAATGAAGGAACAAGCTTTGAGTTTCAAGAGAATACGATTACGGTAAAGAGTAAATTAAATGCTTCTATTATTGAAGATGGCTGTGGGTATGATTTTCGTGACGCGGATATTTATCCAAGCTTAGAAGAAAGGTTTCAACCGATTATTGAAGAAGAATTTACCCAGGTTATCAATGATTTAAAAAGTCATCAAACGGATATTTTAGGAATTAATTCGCTATACTATAAAAAATATAGAACTCCTCTTGACTCTTGGTATCAACAAAATTTCTTATATGATATCGAGGTAACGATTAATAAAAATGGACTCATATTCGAGGTGAATCAAAATGACTAAGACAAAGACAACAACATTATCTTATTTTTTAGGAAGGACTTTCTTTTTAGGGTTTGGCTTTTCTGTTTTGTTTAAGCTTCTTAATAAGGATACGTGGATTGTAGCAATTCTAGGAAGTATTTTAGGGTTCTTACTCCTTTTATTCTTTGAGCGTTTTAAGGAAAAGCACCCTATTAATTCTGTGGTGAAAAAAGGATTGTTCTTTCTCTATAACTTCTTTATTTTTTCGCAAATTCTCTTTATTTTTGAGACGTTTTGTTCTTCCTTTTATTTAATTAAATCGCCTATCTTTTATATTATTTTGCCTATTCCTTTTGTGATTTATAAAATTACTAAGAATGGATTTTCGACGATAGCTAAGGTTGCAGAAGTCCTCCTTCCTATCTCTTTGTTTATCTATGTTTTAGTTATTTTAGGTCTTTTTAAAGATATGAATTTGGACTATTTTCAGCCAGTTCTTACAGCAACCCCTCAGGATATTGCTATCGGTACTATTTACTTTGCACTTTATTCTACAGCTCCTTTTTTCCTACTATGGAATGTCAATACGGATAAGAAATTAGCCAAATCTTATTTTCTATCAATGGTTAGTGTATTTTTTGTTTCCATCTTTATTACGGGAATTTTAGGACCGAACTTATCACAAATCTATCGGTTTCCTGAATATATGACAATGAAAAAGATTAAGTTATTTAATTTTATTGAAAAGGTAGAAAATATTGTTTCTATCACCTGGTTATTTAGTCTTTTTATTACTCTATCGGTGACAGGATGGAATATGAAAGAACTGTTACCGCAAAAAAAGAACAATATTCTTTATATCGGAGTTTTAATTCTTCTTTGTTTTATTTCACTTTATACAGGAACACATTATCAAAAAGAATTATGGATTTATCATACATTGCCAATTCTACTTGGAGTGATGATGTTGATATTAGTGCTTGTTAGTATTTTGCCAAGTAAAAAGAAATCAAAGTCTTAACCTTGATTTCTTTTATTATATCCGCGTATATTTACGGATTAATTGATTAGGAAATGTAGCGTGATTGATTTGGAAAGTCATTTTTTCTCTATCGTAAGGAGCTTCTACTGTTTCAAAGTAGATGTGTTCGTTATCGAAAGTGAGAATTAGGTACTTTGCATGTTCAACAGAGTCATATTCTGAAAAACCAAGAGCTGCACCTCTGATGGCATAAAATTTTGTGTTTTGGTCTTCTTCTAACACTTCGAAATGTGTATGTCCTTGAATGATGTAATCATAATCATAGACTGTTTTTAGTTCGTTTTGATGAAAAAACAAAGGGTCTTCTACGCTGGATAGATAACCTCTTAATGATGGATCTTTTTCTATCCGCATCTTTTGTTTTTTTACTTCATTTTGGATTTGTTTTAAACATTCTTTGGCCGTAGAACTCTGGGCAAGTTTTTTTAGGTCTATACCAAGTCTATAAGCTAAATAAAGCATTTGGGATTTACTGTTGGTATAGGAAAATTGAGGATACCCATTTTGGCCTTTTTGGATTTTATTCATATACATATAGGAATTATGGTATAAAAAGTCCCAGCGAACATCGTTTGCAAAGTGACAAAGAGCTAAATGATGATGATTGGTATGAAATTCAATGGAATGTGGCCATTTTGACATCTCTATTATTTGTTCTGTGGTCAATCGGGATTTTGTAAAAACGCTGTCATTTATTTTTTCTTGTGTTAAATAGGACTGAAACATTGCAGGACCATGAAGTAATATTTCTTCGTAATTTCCTAAAACAGAATGAATATTGTTTTCTAGAATAAATGTCATCACCTCATAAGGACTTGGGCCAATGCCAACGTTATCTCCTAAGGAATAGATTTCTGTAATGCCTCTTTTTTTGATATCCATTAAAATGGCTTCTAGTGGTTCTAGAAGCCCGTGAATATCAGTAAATATTGCAATTTTTCTGGGTGTATTTTGAACTTGCATGTTATCCCCCTAACTATGGATTTTTTCGTTTATCTCACCATCTAGGCTAAAGCTTTTGGCGTCGGTTATTTTTACATCGATGATTTTACCAATTGTATTTTTTGGAGCTTTGACATTAACTAGTTTCATCGTATCCGTGTAACCATAGACCTTAGTAGAATCTTTTTCGCTTTCGCCTAACACTAGTACTGGTGTGATGTGACCTACTAATCTTTTATTGCTTTCTTTTGAATAAAAGTTAATTCGTTCATTCAAGCGTTTCAACCGTTCTTCTTTTTCTTCTAAAGGTGTATCGTCTTTCATCTTTGCTGCTGGTGTTCCTTCTCGTGGACTAAAAATGAACGTGAATGCCCCATCAAATTTACACTCTTCTACGACCTCTAGAGTACTTTCAAAATCGCTTTCTGTCTCGCCTGGAAAACCAACAATAATATCTGTTGTAATGGATACATTTGGAATTTGACTCTTCATTTTATGGAATAAGTCAAGATATTCATTTTTCGTATATTTTCTGCCCATTAATTTTAATATTCTGTCCGAACCACTTTGGAGTGGTAAATGAATGTATGGCATGATGTTATCGTATTTGGCAATGACTTCAATCATTTTATCGGTAAAATTCCATGGATGGCTGGTAACAAAGCGAATACGTGGAATACCAGTTTTCGCGACTGCTTCTAAAAGTTCAGAAAATTCTACCTTTTCTTTTAAATCATGACCATAGGCATTCACATTTTGACCAAGAAGGGTTACTTCCATATAGCCACGGTTTTTTAAGGCCTCTACTTCGCTTACAATTTCGTCTAAATGACGGCTTCTTTCTTTGCCTCTTGTGTATGGTACGATGCAGTAGGTACAGAACTTATCACAACCATAGATAATATTTACCCAAGCTGTAATCTCTGAGGCTCTTTTATAAGGAATATGTTCATATACATCGCCTTCGATACTGTAAACTTCGATATCTTGTTTTTCTGATGCTGCATCTAATAGCATACTACCAAGTTCGTGAATGTTGTGCGTTCCAAAGACAATATTGACATAAGGATGATGTTTTTTTAAGTTTTCTACTACACCCTCTTCTTGGCTCATACAACCGCCAATGGCTACGATGACATCTGGTCTTGTTTTTTTTAAATGTTTTATTCTTCCTAGATAACCAAAGACTTTATCATGGGCGTTTTCCCGAATGGCACAGGTATTTAATACAATGACATCACTCTTTTCTAGGTCATCACAAGCACTCATTCCTAGGTGCTCTAAAATCGAGGCCATTTGTTCTCCATCATGTTCATTCATTTGGCAACCATAAGTTCTCAAGAAATATTTTTTTTCTAAAAACTTTGTTCCACTCACCATAGGATTTTCTTTATATTCCACTTCTTTGTCTGTTCTAATTCTTGCTTTCTTTAAATCAGGGTAATTCATAGCAACACTTCCGTTTCTGCTTTAATATTGTATCAAAAAGTATGTTTAAAGTCTATAAACAATACTCATTTACGAACCAAAGTAAACCAACTTTTTAATTCTTCTAAATCAAGTACTTCTTGCACTAAAGTTTTATTTTGAGAATTAGATAACACACTTTCTACTTCTTTTATAATTTCTTCTCGGGTGAAATATTTCTTTATCATAATTTTCAAAATATCAAAATAGCTATTATTCATTGGATCTGTGACAAGATCTAGGGCCAAGAATGAATCTAAATCCACAAACTCTTGAAGCCACGCCTTAAGAAGCACTAACACTTTTTCTTTTTCGAAAGGTAGATATTTTTCTTTTTCTACCCAACGATCTAAATGAATTTGATAACTCATATTTTCTAATGGTGGGAAGTTATAAATCAAGGCATAAAAAGTATCAATTGCTTCATAATTCCATGCGAAAGATCTAGGAATAGAAAAGTAGGTTTCTAAAAAGCGATAGTTGAATAAAAAAGTATATTGGTCTATTCTAGAATGTCCTTTAGATTCTAAAAAAGATTTTCGGTAAAGATGGTTATAAAGACGCACACTTGGATCTAGCTCTGGATCAAATATGTGTTTTGCAACATTTATATTTTCAGAAAATAGTGATTGTTGATAGAAATAATTCGTATGAAATGGAACATCTAACTCCCGGACATATTTACAGTCTTCCACAATATATTCATCTAGCTCTATTTTTTTCTTTTTAATATAATCTAGTCGACGACTATAATGCTCTACTAATAGCATTTGAAGAAATCTAGAACATAATAGTTCTTCTTCTTTTAATAATTCTTGTAATGTCATATGAGACACCCCCCCCTAAAATATTGAAATAGAAACTTTTGAAAAAAGAATGGAAAGGTCCATTCCTATATCTTACTTTTTAGTAAAATTCATAATAAATTACATTCGTTTCATTTTTTAAAATTATACTCATTGTGCATTTTTTAAGATTTTTGATGAGCAATTTTTAAAAACTCCCTTTAACGAATTACTTCTTTTCCACCCATATATGGTCGTAGGACTTCTGGAACAATGATACTTCCATCTTTTTGATAGTTATTTTCAATCACAGCAATAAGTCCTCTTGGGGTTGCAACACAAGTATTATTTAATGTGTGAAGATAGTAAGTACCTTTTTCTCCTTTGACACGGATACCTAGCCTTCTTGCTTGGGCATCTCCTAAATTAGAGCAAGAACCAACTTCAAAATATTTTTGTTGTCTTGGGCTCCAAGCTTCGACGTCACAAGATTTTACTTTTAAGTCTGCTAAGTCGCCAGAGCAACATTCTAATTGTCTTACAGGAACATTCATGTTTCTAAAAATTTCAACAGTATATTTCCACATTTCATTGTAAAACTTCATAGAGTCTTCTGGTTCGCATAATACAATCATTTCTTGTTTTTCAAATTGATGAACACGGTATAAACCACGTTCTTCTAGACCATGAGAACCACCTTCTTTTCTGAAGCATGGAGAATAAGAAGTCATTTTGATTGGTAAATCACTCTTTTTAATAATTTGGTCTTTAAAGCGTCCAATCATTGAGTGCTCACTTGTTCCAATTAGATATAAGTCTTCGCCTTCTATTTTGTACATCATTGCTTCCATTTCCGGGAAAGACATAACACCAGTTACGACATCACTATGGATCATGAATGGTGGGACTGCATAAGTGAAGCCTTTGTCAATCATATAGTCTCTAGCATAAGCAAGCATTGCTTCATGAAGTCTTGCAATATCACCGAGTAGGTAGTAGAACCCTTCGCCACTCGTTCTTCCAGCAGCTTCTTTGTCCATGCCATTTAGACTTAAAATGATATCTGCATGATATGGAATTTCATAGTCTGGTACAACAGGTTCGCCAAATCGCTCTACCTCGACGTTTTCACTGTCATCACGACCAATTGGAACGCTTGGGTCCATAATGTTTGGAATGACCATCATTCTCTTTTTAATCTCATCTGCTAAAGTATTTTGTTTTTCTTCTAATGATGTAATTTCTTCTGTCATGCTAGCAATTTTCTTTTTGATTTCTTCTACTTCCTCTAGTTTTTTTTCTTTCATAAGGACACCAATTTGGCTACTCATTTTATTTTTATCGGCTTTTAAGGCATCCATTTTTGTTTGGTATTCTCTTCTAGACTCATCTAAATCGTATACTTCATCTACTAGGCCTAGTTTTTCCTCTTGGAATTTCTTTTTGATATTTTCTTTTACTAATTCTCTATTTTCTCTAATTAATTTAATATCTATCATAATTTTTCTCCTTCTAACTTTGTGATAATTTTTGAGTAAGCATCGATATATTTCTTACTTCTTTTGATATCTCGAGCGGTTACTTTGGCAAGTCTTGTTAAATCCATATTATGTAGTAAATCTTTTAATTTTACTTGAAGCGCTACTAAATTCTGGCTTTCTATTAAATGGTCAATGTATTCTGTGTATGTATCATAAGAGTTTTCTAAGATTTCTAATGTTTCCACAAACTCATTAGAATAATCAAGAGCCAGTAAATCGTTTTTGGTAACCGGTGTATCTTCTAATATATCATGCATTAATGCGACGGATTTTATAAAGATATCATCAAAATCCTCGCTCACACGCAAAAGATGACTCATATAATTTACATTTGCTTTATCTGTTTTGTTTTTAAAAAAAACGGGTGACAAGTTCTAAGCTACGCGAGTATAAATCTAATTCCTTGTAATGTAAGATTTCCTCTTTTGTAAACATAGAACCACCACCCTAACAACTATGAGTTTATTATAGCATAGAATTCTTATTTCTGAACCAAATTTTTTAATACTCTCATAAAATTTTGGCCATGTTCGGTTAATTCGTCTAATGTTTGGGTATTTTTGTTATATTGATTTATTTCTAAAAAATCATATTGTTCAAAATAACTTAATCGGTCGTTTAAGAATAATTTTTGTTTGTCTGTTAAATTTTTAGGAATATTTAGATACCCTATATGCATGTTATGATAGGCGGACATAGAAAAATAATAATATAGTCCCATGACATTCTTTTTTGCCAAGTTTATATCGGCACGAGCATGTTCTAACTCATCGATTTGCTTTTCTAGTAAATATTTTTTTAGTTTTTTTGATTTTTCATATAATTTTTTTAATAGTAAAGCATGACTCTTTGAATTAGCATTTCTTAGAACTTGCTCTATATCGCCATTTTCATAAATAAAGGATACAGCATAATTGATAACATCCATTGGGTCGTTTATTAAAATCGAGGCTTCTTCATCTTGTGCTTCTGTTAATTTATTATCATCGTTTAAATAGTAAATTGTGTTCATAATTTATAAAATCATATCCTCTCATTTTTTTGAATTTGTATAAGTTAAAATTGCATCTGGTTCCTGACAAATACCGGATATCCATTCCATATCTAAGCGATGTCCTTTTAAAAGATTGTAAATCGGTTTTATGTTATAACACGCTATGCTATGACTGCAATCATGTAAATCTTTTGTCCGGAAAGAGTATAAATAAAGAAACTGTAAAATTCCTTCTTTATTCAATAATGATTTCCATATCATAAAAGTATCTCGAATAATCTGATAAGAAGATAAATGATTGCCGGGAAAAAAAGAACCTACATATTGTAGTACATTAGAAAAAATAATCCGGTCATACTGTTCTTTTATATTCGGAGCAAATAAATTACCCTCTACAAAATTTACTGGTGTTTGTATCAATAGTTGCTGTAATTGCTTATAAACATCATCATTTTCTAAATAATGATTAATTCGATAAATCGTGCCGATATCCAAAATATCCTTAGTGAAAGAAATATCTGAACACTCTATTTTTTCTAGAACTGTTTTCACAAAATTCTCACGCTTACATTGGAACAAAAGCTGCTTTTTCCATTCATAATACTTTTTAACATTTGGATTGATATCAAAAACTGTTACACTTTTGGCTCCATAAGCAATAGCGTTGAACAGTTGATCACAAGACGAACCAACTGTCAAAACACTTTTATCAGATAATTCTAATCTTTCAAAATATGCATTCATATTTTCGGTTGCAAAAGGATATACTTCCTGAAAGAAATTCTTTTCCATCACACATTCCCCCCCTGAAATTTGTGTTTATCCTATCATATTATGAGGAATGTGTCAAATTCTTTACTTTTTTAATTCACGTATTCTACTATAAGAGCCTTTCATTCTTTTGTCAAACTGATTTCTTGTAATAGTACTCGTTGATGTAAATTCTAAATCCATGTAATTATCTCTATATATCTCAAAATAACTATAAGGCTTATCACTTTTCTTTTTCATAGTACTTGTATTACGTGTTTTTAAAAAACAAATACCTTCTGAAACAAATCTTTCTTCTATTATCTTTCTCTCACCCATTAGTTCTTGCGTTTTTCTAGATAATATTTTTCGCCCATCTAAATAATAACTTTCTATTTGTTCTTCTCCTGTTAAGCTTAAACATTGTTTTTGATGTTTCACTTTTACTACTTGGTTAAAAAGTGCGATATCTGTTTCGAGCCAATCAATAGGTGCATTGTAATAGCTCTTTGTTAGACTAGAATAAAGTGGAGCATAAGAAGAATAAAGTATTGGAATTGTGATGTGTATAGACTCCAAAACTTCTTTAGTACTCGAAATGGTAACTGTCACAGGAGCACCTTGTTTTTGTTTTGCTATCTCATATGTTTCGATAAACTTTGTTCCTTGTTGTTCTAATTGATAAGATATCACGTCTTTTCCTAACTCAAAAAACTCTATTTCGGAACTAGTTGACGTTAAAAATTGCAAGACATACTCCTTCATATCTTTTTGAAAATCTGGATACGTTTGAGAAGGAAGGAAAGTTTTTTGCAAAACCTCCTTCAAATTCTCATGCATGATTTGTTGTTCTAAATATTCTATTGGTTTCATTATTTCTTACTTTCTATTCTACTTTTTAAGTAATTTAAGAATTCGTCTTTTGTAACAGTTGTTGTCTCTTCACTGCCAAACTCACGGTAGCTAATTGTTTCATTATCGACTTCTTTTTGGCCAACAATCACAGTTACTGGTATTTTTTTCACAACGCTTTCCCGCATTTTGTAACTTAGTTTTTCGTTACGATAATCGGCAGTTACACGAATATTTTGGCCACGTAGCCAACTTTCAAGACTTCTTGTATATTCTTCATGGTATTCTAAGTTTACTGGAATGATATTTACTTCTACTGGGGCAAGCCATAAAGGAAATGCTCCCGCAAAATGTTCAATTAAAATACCTATAAAACGTTCTACTGAGCCAAATATGACGCGATGAAGCATAATTGGTCTCTTTTTTTCTCCGTCTTTATCAACGTAAGTTAAATCAAAACGTTCAGGAAGTTGCATATCTAATTGAATTGTTCCACATTGCCATTCTCTACCTAAAGAATCTGTAACATGAAAATCTAATTTTGGTCCATAGAATGCTCCATCCCCAGGATTTATTTTGCAATCTTTACCAGCCTTATGACAAGCGTTCTCTAATATTTCTTCAGCTTTATTCCAAGTCTCAATATCTCCAATATATTTTTCCTCTGGTCTAGTTGACAATTCTATTGTGTAAGGAAGCTTGAAAATACTATAAATGCGATCAATAAAAGCAATTAATTTGATAATTTCTTCTTCCATTTGGTCTTCTCTCATAAATATGTGAGCATCATCTTGTGTAAAACAACGCACTCTAAATAATCCGTTTAATGCGCCACTTGCTTCATGACGGTGTACTAAGCCAAGTTCTCCACAGCGAATTGGCAAATCACGGTATGAATGTAAATCATGTTTATATACAAGCATTCCTCCTGGACAATTCATTGGTTTTATTGCAAATTCCGTATCATCGATCGTTGTTGTATACATATTTTCCTTATAATTTGCCCAGTGACCTGATAGTTCCCATAAGTCACGATTTAAGATCATTGGTGTTTTTACAAAAAGATAGCCTTCTTTTTCATGTTCTTGATACCAGAAATCCTCTAAAACTCTTCTTAAAGTCATGCCATTAGGAAGCCAAAATGGAAATCCTGGACCGTATTCACTAATCATAAATAAGCCAAGCTCTTTTCCTAACTTTTTATGATCTCTTTTCTTTGCTTCTTCAAGTAAATTTAAATATTCTTCTAAATCATTTTCCTTTTCAAAGCAAATACCATAAACTCTTTGAAGCATCTTGTTTTTAGAATCACCCTTATAGTATGCTCCAGCAACTTTAAGGAGTTTAAAGTGCTTACATTCTTTGACGGACTCGACATGTGGTCCTCGACATAAATCAGTAAAATCTCCTTGGGTATAGCAAGAGATCACTTCATCCTCAGGCATATTTTCAATCAAATCAATTTTATATGGATCATCATGAAACATTTCTAAAGCTTCTTCACGGCTTAGTTCATGACGAACAATTCTTTTGCCATCCTTACTAATTTTTTTCATTTCTTTTTCGATTTTTTCCAAATCCTCTTCTTTTAGGGTGACACTTCCTAAATCCATATCATAGTAAAATCCTTCACTAATGACTGGTCCTACCCAGAACTTAGCCTCTGGATATAAATGTTTCACAGCTTGTGCAAGTAAATGAGCACAGCTATGATTTAATACGCTTAATTTTTCATTTTCTTTAATATTTATCATTTTAATCATCCTTCCTTATAAATTTCTTTTTAAATTTAAATTATTTTCTTTTGAAAACACACAATAGGCATTTTTTGTTAATGTGGCCGAAGTTAATCGTACCTTGATCGTATCTTTTGCTCGATAGGTTTGGTTACCAGAAATATAGGTATGATGAAATCTATCTACCCGATCTTCGCCTAAAATTGGAATCATTCCTAAAATATTATTTGTAGTGCGAATAAATACCTCTTTTTCTGTGATAAATTCTATCGTTGCATCAAATACTTCGTCGATAAATTGATGAACATATTCTTCTAATAAATACTTCTTGATGTCTTTTTCTAATTCTTCACTCGCTACTTCTTGAGTATTTAATCGTTCCACATTTTGGCTTATAAATTCTTTTATCTCGTCTAGTTTACTAGAAGTGAGCCCATTCGTTAGAAACTCACTCATCACCGCGTGATTTACCAGGTCACACCCTCTTCTAATTGGGGAAGTCACCGTTCCATATCTTTTGAGAGCTAAACCAAAATGTCCAATATTTTCATTACTATAGTAAGCCTTTTCTAAAGACTGTAAAAATAAGGTCATAATATATTTTTGCTCGTTTTCACTACAACCACGACAGATTGTTGTTAAATATTGCTGATACTTTTTTTGGATTTGCAATTCCTTAATACCACGTGTTTTATATTGTAAACTCGCTAGTTCTTTTTTTAAGCGATACAGTTTACTTAAAGACGGTGAATCGTGATTTCGATATACAAAAGGCAAATTTAACCAATAAAAGTAATCGGTCACGGCTTCATTTGCAAGAAGCATAAAGTTTTCAATCATGCGATGAGCTGGACCATTTTTGGTTTCTAACAATTTAGAAACGATATGATTCTGGTTAATTACTGCTTGCAATTCTAAAACATTTAATGGTAGATATCCTCTTTTCATTCTTCTAGTTTGTAAAATGGCTGATAACTCGTTCATTTCAAGTAACATTTTTTGAAACGGTTGATAATCTTGCTCAATCAAGCCTTGTTCTAAAAATAAATCGGCTTTTTCATAAGTCATTTGTTTTTGATTGCAAATCACACTACGAAAGATTTGAAAATCTATAATATCTCCATTATAATCCACATCGATCATCATTGTTTTGGTAAGTCTTTCTTCTTTTTCTTTTAAAGAGCATATGTGATTAGAAAGAACTTCTGGTAATTGAGGAATGACAATATTTCCTAAATAACAGCTAGTTCCGCGGTGGATTGCTTCTTGAAATAAAGAGCTAGAAAAAGGCACAAAGAAATCAACATCAGCAATATGAACGTATAAACGATAACCGTTTTTCTTTTTTTGAAGTGAAATCGCATCATCTAAGTCTTTCGCGTTTTCAGGATCAATACTAATTACTTGTAAGTCTCTTAAATCGGCTCTTTCCTCTTTTTGTTTCATCTTTGTTATGAATGAGCACTCTTTTAAAGATTCTTCGCTAAAACTCGCTTTAAAGCCATGTTCGGCTGCATATTCACGAATCCATTCTTCGATATTTTCTGTAATTACTTTTTTGCAAGAAATAGAAAATGTCTTGGTCTTTTTATCATACTCATACGAGGCTAGAATTTTCGTGCCATCTAAATAAAAATCGGTTTCGTTTAATGATGCTTTATATAAGTGATTTTCGGTCGAATACCAGGATTGGTTTTTCTTTACAAAAATTCGATATTTTTCTTTTTGTTTTATCACCTCGACCACTTTAAACGCATTATGTCCATCTTTTTTTTCAGTATAAATTGAGACTTCATCCCCAGCGAAAGCGCCATTTAAATCATGTGGTTTTAAATAAATCGGTTTATTTTCCATCATGATGTAATAACGATGAAGCTTGTCAATTAGAAGAGTTGTTTTCAAAAAATTAGCTTCACAAAGTGTTGCCGCTTGCACAACTCTTCGAATTACCCCAATGTTTTCTTGCACACCTTTTTCTTTCGGGAGTAGCTCTACAAACACTTCATCGCCAACATGTGCATCTGTTTTTAAAACATTTTCCTTTGGAATTAAAATAATTTCTTTTGCAAACGTCTTTATATAATAATTCTTTTTTTGGGACATTTTTAAAGTACCAAAACGCAAATAAAAATCACTTGGAACATGGATATATTTTCCATTGTCATAATAAATTTTGCCTTGGCTTTCTAGTTTTGTCAAAATAGTTTGTAAAGACTCTTTTTGATTTGCGAGCAAGCCTAATTTTTTATGTACGTCATAGATACTATAAAATTTCGTATTCGTTTGAAAGAATTTTTCTACTTCTTGTTCTAGCGTCATATCACCACTCCTAAAACGAAAAAGGACGATACCCCAGGAGTCAGTTAAGACGGTACCATCCTTATTTTACCTTTCTTTTGATAACGGAAATATTCCGGTTCTTATTAGAACTCTACAAAAGGAGTAATGAAAGAGTCTTTTTGATAAGTTCCACCTACCCTTATCTCTCTATGAAAAAGAATTTCTTTCATCATATCTTTTGATCACAGATTTATAAGCTAATATTAGCACTCTTTCTTTTAAATAGCAAGAAAAAGTTTTCGTTTGTATCTCTTGAAAGTATTTTGAATCCTATTTTTTTATTGCAATATTTTTTTTCGTGTGCTAGGATAAGCGAAAAAGAGGTGTCTTATGATAAATGATTTTTTAGCTTTTTATAGTGATATGGTGGAAGAAGAAGGAAAATATTCTGTCGCAAGTTATGATTTGGGCGGAGAGAAAGCTATGCATGTATTATCTTCTTATGTGGATTTGTCTAACGTTTCCTATGCTTCTTTACATTGTGAGGAGTATGAAACGGGTATTAAGTCTATTACCGCTCACATTATGGATAAAGATGCAGAGTTTCAAGAAAAAAGATTATTCATTTTTCAAGATATTTGTTTGGTCGATATGTCCATTGTGGAAACAAAGAAATCGATTGTCCAATTGCTTAATCCCAATATTGCTCCCCAAAAAATTCATGAATCAAAAAGAAATATTCATGAGTCCTCTATTTCTTTTTTTCTTCCTGGTTTTTGGGTGGTTTTTTCAGAAGTGAAGCATGATAAAGATTTGTTTTATCAAAGTGTTTCTACATCACTCGTAAATCAAAGAGATATGGAATTATTTTATAACGGCGTTGTTCCTATTTACGTGAAATATCATCATCCTCTTTTTGAAACTAGTTCTTCTTATGATGTAAGTGATGCTTTTTATAAGTTTCATCAGGCGAAAGAACAACTTTTATTTTTCATTCGAGATAGTGTTTATGAAAAAATGAAAGGATACTCTAGAAAATAAAAAAGATGTGTTTACCGATGCGACATCTCTTTTATTTTGGCTAAAACTAATTTGTTGGCTATCTCCGGTTCTACTCTCGCACAAGCATAGGAAAAAGCAGTTACTTCATCATCTAGTCTTCGAAAACTCCTTTTATAGCGAGTTACTCTCTCTAAAGCTTTTTGATCGTTTTCTTCATAAGCTAAGCGATAATTCTGAGTGAATCCCAATATTTCAGAATCCGAATAAAACTCTAATACTTCTTTACATAATTTATTTATTCTATCAACACTAGATAAATGTTTTACAAGTTCTAATTTTTGTATATACCAATCAACAGTTTTTAAAAATCTTCTTAAATCACCGAGTGCTTGCTTTTCTTGGTAATATTGATAAGCACCTAAAGATGCGCCTAGGGTAAAGTCTATATCAAAATCATTTTGATGAGCGATGTGATTGCCAAAATCCAAAATCACTGTTTGACCAATCTTACGCAGTTGTTCTAGGGTAACAAGAGGATATTTTTCTTGTAGTTCTAATATAAATTCTTCTAATTTTTCGCTCCAAAGATAATCACTTGCATATTTCCAATAATAGTTTAAAAACAAATTCATTACAAAATCGGCATCTTTATCATAATATCTATGTTTAAGCCAAGTGAGTTCAAATGCGTACTTCCGTTTATTCCACTTACTTCCTTCTAAATGAGAAATACATTCTTTAAAATTTATTAGAATGAGACGCATTATTGTAGGATCAATGTTGTTTTTAAGCAAAGATAGTGCTAATTCTTTACCTGTATAGCGTGATTGTCCAGCAATATTTTGACATAAATAAGATTGACAAATAAGCCATATGTGTTGATCGCTCATTTGATAAGGTTCTAAAGTTAAATCACAAAATATAAATTTTTTCATATAAATACCTCTTTCTACTAAATAATTGTAAATTCTATTTGTGTCCTTTTAAGCCATATTTCTTGGTAATTGGATCTTTAAAAAGAAAATTTTTTAATGGCAATAACGTTGCTGTCATATAAAAGCCAAAAATGAAAAGAAAAGTGACAGCTCCACAATAGCTAAAAATGTATGGAATCGTAGGGCCATCTAAAACAAAATAAAAACAGTATTGGCCTAAAAAGATTGCTATATAAAATATTAGAATATCGATTATTAAAACATGCTTTTTTAATAAATAAGAATACAGATAAAATAATACAGGAATTACTACAATCATCGTTAGTAAACTCATGGATTTGGCAAGGAAGTAATTAGGATTTGCTCCGTACAAAAAGCCGTCAATTAATCCCCATAATAAGGATGGGGTTAAAGCTATTTTGATGTGTTCCCAGGTACTTTCGTTTACGGCTGCGAATAAGCCAATCATTTTATTATGGCCACTCCAATCATAGAGAAAATGAAACAATGTTCCTACAATAGAAATAATAATAAATGAAAACCACATACTGAACTCCTTTCTTGTTTTATCTTATGCGTTTTTTTCGATCATCATTCTTTTTCCTTTGACCAATGGATTGATTTTCCTTCTTTTAATTTCAGGATATGAGGTAGCTGGTATGTTACGAATTGTTCGGAATGTTTTGAGTAAATTTTGTAATTCTTTGTCTTCAGTGTTATTTAATATTTCAAAACACTCTATTTCATGATAAGTATATAATTCTTCATAGGTAAGAAGCCCTTTTTCAATTGCACGCTTGGTAATGGCTGCTAGCAAATTCATCATATAATTATCTTCGTTACTATGACATAGTTTATCGATCTCTTTATTTATGCTCACTACTTTTTTGGCAACAGCCATACTTGTAAATCCTAATTCTTCTTCTTTTTCTTCGTTTTCATAAATGGCAAGATGGTTTATAATTTCTGATATTTCTTTTTGAGTCATGTTTTTTGTCCAGCCTATGGCACTGGTAATAATTCCATCTAAGCGGTCGACACATAGCTTTGGTCTTTTGTTATCGACTACCGGAAAGGCTTTAAAATTTATAATTTCTTCTAGTTTAATATGGTCAAGTTCTAGTAAGTTCTGTAATTCTGAGTCGTTTTTTAGTATTTTTTCTGTATATTCTTCTGTACTTTCTTGGGTGATATAATCACCGTTCATATAGTCAATTACGTGGGAGAAACATGGTGTTGCTACATCATGGAACAGTCCTGCTATCGCTTCTTTTTTAGAACCTGTTAATTTGTATGTTAGAAGGGCTACAGAAAGGCTATGATCATAACGGCTAATGTATTCTTTAAAGGAATAGATGTGTTTTGAAGCATAGTCCATGCCACAGAAATAGCCTACTTTTTTTAAACGGAGCAAGCATGGAACTGAAAGATATTTTGTTAAAAACTCAGGCATTTTTTGAAATCCTAGTAAATCTAAATAATATTGTTCTAGAGAAATTTCAAAAGTATCTTGGCACTTTCTACAATAGTAGGTACTTCGTCCTCCGACAAATACTTTTTCTATTTTGGTACCGCAGATTGTACAAAACTCCCCTTCTTTTTGATGAACCATTAAGTGAGTCTGAAATCTTCCTGTCACACCTAAAGAGCTTGTGTAACTCCGGATGGTTGTTCCACCGTCCTTGATAGCTAACTCAATAATTTTTTTCGCAGACTTTTTTATTCTTTCGCATTCTTCTAAGGAGATATCGCACCCTTTTTTAAAAGGAGAAATGCGCGCATCAAATAACACTTCATCGGCATAAATGTTACCTAGGCCACTGATGATAGTCTGATCTAGTAAAAGGGTTTTCATTGGTAAGTTTCTTTTTTGAAATTTTTCTTTTAAATATTCTTTGGATAGTCTTTCATCTATTGGTTCTAGTCCTTGTTTTTTTATTCCTTCAAATTCATAGAGTTGTTCTTTTAAGAGTATTTTCATTCTACCAAATTTTCTAGTGTCATGGTAACGCATATCGCTTCCATCAGCGAAAACAAATTCTACATGTTCATGTTTTTCTACTTTGTCATCTTTCTGTTTTAGATAGTACTTTCCTTCCATTCTTAAATGACTTAATAAATAATGTGTATCAGTCTCAAAAAGTAGCCACTTTCCTATCCGTTTGATATCAATAAATTCTTTGCCAATTAAATTTTCTTTAAAATAGTTTTCATCGTCTAATAAAATTGGTTTATAAAACGCTTTGAAATCCACAATTTTTTTATGTAATATTCTTTCCTTTAACGTATTTCTTACTGTTTCTACTTCTGCTATCTCTGGCATACTACCACCTTCTACACTCATGGTAGCAAAAAGAAGAAAAAAATACAATAGTTATTCCGCCTATAAATACAGATTTAGCAATCAGATTAAAAAATCACTGCTTCTTATAATGCTTTTGACCATCGCGTCATTCATAAAACAAATTTCTTTTTCTTCTAGTTGTTTATTTTTAATAGTTGAATATAAAATCTCCGTTTCATGAGTATTTATTTTAAAAAAGTGTTTTTAAATATACAACAAAAGATTTTGTGGTGTTTTGTTAAAAAATCTAGTATATCAATTGCCACTTTACTTGCATACTAGATTTTGATTCAAACGCTAAAAAAATTTACACACTAGACTTGACAAGCCCCCAAGCGGCAAAAATTTTTTTAAAAAAATACCCAGCTAGTTATAGCCAGGCATATAATACACATTATCCAATTACTAAATCTACTAACACTGGTGATAAAATTACCATTAAAATAATCGGAATGAAAAATAATACAGAAATAATACTAATCTTTGTTGGAAGTTTTCCGATTTCACTTTTTACTTCCATTAAATGTTTATCTCTTAAAAAGTCTAGTTGGTTATTTAAAGATTCTTCAATATTATTACCAAAAATACTAGATTGTACAATGTTTAAGATGGCATTATTAATTGTATCACTTGGTATTCTTTCTTTCATACTATTTAAACATTCAGAAAAGCTTTTTCCTAAGCTCATTTCTTCTAGGGACTTTTTAAATTCTTGTGATAGCTCACTATCAATATTTTTGGATGTAAGTAAAAGTCCTTTTGTTAAGTTTCTTCCACTTTCCATAGTTAATGATAATACTTCAAAAAAGAAAATAGCTTCTTCTTCTAGTTTTTTTCTTCGTTTTTTAATTGGGTAATCTAGAACGATGTATTCGCTTAAATAATGGAATAATATCACTGTAATTGGGGCTAGAATATAGCCATTTTTATTAAAAATTAGTAAAAGTACAAAGATAGCTATTCCTATTAAAAGTCTTAAATTTAGTAAATCAATTACGTTATATTTACAATTAATTCCTAGTAATTTAATCTTTTTTTCTACTTTTTTGATTGTTTTTTCGGTATATATTCTTCTTACTAAACTACGCTCATTCATTACATTTTCACCTCAAGAACTTTCTTTATTACCATGATATATAAAATATAGAATAGGATAATTAATACGAGTAATATACGACCTAATCCAGTAGTAAATAACGGTGAAAAATAAGATGGATTTAGCATATATATAATGACTATGAATAGAAATGGTAAGAAGCAAAGGATCCGAAAGACAAAGATAGAAGCACTTGTTAAACTCATCATTTCTTGTTTTAGTTTTTTCTTGTTAAAGAAATTTTTTTCAATGGTACTGAAAACTTTGACAATATTTCCTCCTGTTTTATTTAAAAGTGTTAAAGAACTTGTAATGTATTTGGCATCATCTAATTTTACGCGATTATAGAATCTATCAAACACGACTTCGATACTAAGGCCATAAGTCATATCCAGGTATATTTTTTTGAATTCATCGGCAATTGGTCCTTCTAGTTCTTCTTTAACTATTTCAACAGCTTGCATGATATTTCGCCCAGATTTAAAGCTGTTATTCATCATAATAATTGCTTTTAATAAGTCTTCTTCTACTTTCTTACGTCTTTTTTGGTATTCGATTTGTAAGAAGATATCCGGAACAAGGAAGCCAATTAGGAAGGCAATTAGTAGGCTCATGAAACTAACGTTTAATACTTGGAACATCAATGTTACAATTTCTAATATTACAAGTAATATTCCTACAAAAAATTTAATTGTTATGTAATCCATTCCAGTAAATGTATCTTTGTTTTCATATTTGATGTGTTTTTCATAACGCATGCTATAATTTTTTAGAAAGACACTTTTTGAAAGTACTTTACTTACACGGTGTGTTTGTTTCCAAAAGAATTCTACAATTAAATCAAAGAAGGATTTTTCATGGTCATTGATACTAATGAGGGCAAATTTTTCAAAACGTTTTTCTAATGCGATAATTCTTCTTTGACGAATTAGATAAATAATTAAAAATACTAAGATGAGAATCATGATTCCTTGTGTTAAATATATTTGCCAGTATTCACCCATAGTATCACTCCTTTCTTATTTTTTTATTTCTTTTTTATTGGAAACATAAAGTCAATGTCGTTAATTCCTTTGGTGCTAATCTTTTTATAAACGGCTGGAATGGTATCGTTATATAAAATGTATTCTCCATCTACCTCCCCATTTGGGGTTAATCCTTTTTGATGGAATGCAAATATTTCTTTTAGTTTAATCTCGTCTCCTTCAAAGTTTTCTAATTCTGAGATAGAGGTTACTTTTCTTTTTCCGTCACTCATACGATCAATATTTACGACTAAGTCGATGGCACTTACAATATATTCACGAATTGCTTTAATTGGAATATCTAAACCACTCATCAGTACCATGGTTTCTAGACGGTTTAAGGCATCTTTTGGGCCGTTCGCATGGAGGGTTGTGAGTGATCCTTCATGACCAGTATTCATAGCTTGTAACATATCAAATGCTTCTTTGCCACGAACTTCTCCAACGATTATTCTATCTGGACGCATACGAAGGGCATTGATGACTAAATCTCTAATTGTCACTTCTCCTTCGTTATCATAGTTGGTCACTCTTGTTTCCAAAGAAATGACGTGTTCTTTTTCTAATTTTAATTCAGCAGCATCTTCAATGGTAATAATACGTTCGTTATCCGGGATAAACCCACTTAATATATTTAAGAGAGTTGTTTTACCAGACCCGGTACCACCACAGACAATAATGTTACATTTTCCGCGGACGGCTGCTTCTAAAAATGTTGCCATATAAGGGGTCATAGACCCAATTCGTATCATATCATCAGCTGTTGTTAATGAACGTTTGAATTTTCGAATAGTAATGACTGGTCCTTTTGTAGAAAGTGGTGGAATAATTGCGTTGATACGAGAACCATCCTTAAGTCTTGAGTCAACCATTGGATTTGTTGCATCAATCGTTCTACCCATTGGGCCAATCATTCTTTCGATTGTTCTAATGATATGTTCATCGTTAATGAAGGATACACTTTCGTCTTTAATTAATTGGCCATCAATTTCAATATAGATTTCTTTAGGGCTATTTACCATGATTTCAGTCACATTTTTATCTTCTAATAGTTCTGTTAAAGGGCCATAGCCATTGATTTCGTTATCAATTAAATTATATAAATGGCTACGTTCCAAATTTGTTAAGTCGTAGCCTTCAATGGTTTTATCGATTTCATCATTAATAAATTGATTTAATAGTTTGTCTTGAGGTACTTCTTTATCGATTAAGTTTTCCACGATTCTGGTACGTAACTCGTCTAACAACTTTTTATCTGGGAAAATGTCATAGTCGGTTACTTCATTAAATTTAGGTTCTTTCCTTTCAATATTAAAGGCTTCTACTAAACTAGTTTTTCTCATAATTATCCCCCTTTTCTTTTCCTAGCATGTCGACGGCAATTTTCATGAACGTCGTATAATCTTTATTAAAGACATTGGCAGATTTTGGGTCTAACGTTATAATAGAACCATTCATAACATACGCATCGATGTTTTTGATATAAAACTCACTGGTAATTTCATAATCAATGTTTTCTTTTAAAATGCTTTTGATATCAAATGTTGTAAAGTATTTTTTGAACGGGTCACGGGAATTATTGAGAAGAATTTTATAGTTTGTTTTGGTTAAATCCCTAAAAATAGAAAGTAAACTCTTCATATTTTTTAAGTCCATCGGATCATTATTCATGACAAAGAGAATAGTTGTAACTGCATCTAGAATTACTAAGTTTAATTCATTTAAATTGTGGTTGGTATCAATTAATACTACATCATAAAGATATTCTGCTTTATCAATGGCAATTTCTATATATTTGGAATCGATTTTAGAGGCTTGGCGTGGGTCTTTGGGACTAGGAAGGATATCAATAAAGTTATCATAATGTGTTACATAATCGTTAAAATTATGGAACCGGTTGTTATTATAGTCATCTACAAAGTTATAGATTGTTTTTTGAAATGGTTTGTTTGCACATAGAGCAATATTTCCACTTGCTAAGTCTAAATCGATAATTAATACTTTTTTTCCTATCATTTCATATATTCCGGCAAGGTTTAATGTGGTTATTGTTTTGCCGACGCCACCTTTTCCGGAAAAAATACAAATACTTTTACCAGTCTTCTTTTTCACATTAGCCACCTATTCTTTCTTATTTATTATAACACGTTCCCCTTCTTTTGTTCCAACATAATTCATCTTTATTTCATATTCTTCGATGTTAATGATTTTGCCAAATATTGCCTCTATGGAGGTATTTAGGGATACTTCTATTTGGTTTTCTTGTACGATGATTGTATATTCTTCTTTTGGGATATCATTTAAGGAAAATATTTTTTCTGTTTCTTCCACATTTCCTGTATCAAAATATTCTTCAATACCATTTTCTATAATTCCACGATAGCGCTCTTTTTCAAAGGTCATAAGACCAGTATCGACTACTAAGGCTGCTACTAATATCAATATAGGAATGAGTATGACAAAAATGATTAAGGTCTGTCCTTTGTTATTCATACGACAAGGCTCTTTCTACTGTCACGGTATGAGGGTTATCAAAAATAACATTTAGTCCTGGGGTGATAATTTCGACATCACGTTTTAAATAGAACGTAATGATTTCATTATCTTGGTTTTTTATTTCTAGTGTCACACCTTCATCTTGTAAGTTTAGTTCATTTAAAATCTCTTCATAAGTTTTTTGATTCTTATAAAGATCTACTACATCATTTAATTCGCTTACCAATTGGTTCTGAAAATAAATTACTTTGCCAATATCGATAATGGAAAGTAGCATAAAAATGAAGATGGGTAAAATAATTACAAACTCAACCAAAGCCTGTCCCTTTTTATTCTTCATGTTATTCCCCTTTTTGCTGTTTTTGCATTGCTTCGTATTCTTCTTTATCCATACATACTGCTTCGCCTGGTTTTTCACCTTCCACATAAACTTGGTCGACCAAGCTACAAGATGTCTTTGTCATAGAATCTTTTAAATAGCCTCCGAAATAAGAAACGACACTCACGGTAATCACACTTATTAGCGCAATAATTAGCACATACTCTACAAGGGCTTGTCCATTCTTATTCATATACTCACTCCCTTATTATCAACATTATAGCAAAAAAAAGGAGGGATAACAATTCTAAATTCACATGATATTTAAAACTTTTTCTCCTCTTCTATGTAGTCTTTCAAAAAGTTTACTACTCCATCTTCTTCATTTTTTACCATACTTTCAAAAAAACGCGATACCAATTATTTTTGGATCGCGATCATGTTAAAGATAAATATTAGCCATATTCCTAAAGCCATTTGTGCTTTGTACCTGTACATTTCATGGGTAGCCACGATTTTATCAGCACCACTGACTAACCAACTTTCTTTATAAGCAGGAATTTTTTTGGTAAGTGGAAACATATGTGCTTCAATAATATTTTCTTGCATTTTATCTAAATCAAAGTACTTTTTTGCGTTATCTAAAGCAATACTTGGATGTGCTTTTAAAGTTTGTTTTGCGTTATATTTTAATGTATCTTCATCTGTATAAAAATCGTGAAGTAAAGCTGCTCTTGTGACTCTTTCGTAGTCCATACCTAGTTTTTTACTCATTCTATATGCCATTTTTGCTACTCTTACACTATGTTCAAAACGACTTATCCCATGATGGAGTTCGTGTTGTAGTTTCAAAAATTCTTCATGTTTTAATATATCCTCAACGATTTGATTAAATTCATAAGTTTTCTTTAAACTCATCTTTTTCACCTCGGACTATCACATTATAGCATATTTTTTTTGTTTTGCAAATATGAATGTAATTGCCTATTTTCAAAAAATTGCTAATTTTTGACATTTTTCTTGTCTAATTTGGATATTTTCTGAATTTTTTCCTATTCAAAGTCAAAAAAGTATGATATACTTGTTGAGTAATTTGCTTGTGTGGCGGAACTGGTAGACGCGCTGGACTCAAAATCCAGTGGTAGCAATATCGTGTGGGTTCGAGTCCCACCACAAGCACCAGAGTAATATCTAGCCGAACAAGTCAAGTTCGGCTTTTTTCTTTGTTATTATATAATTCTCATAGAAAAATAATGTAAATAATTTTATTTAAGACTAAAGCTTTTTTTGGAATGATTTGATATAATAGCTAGAGTAAATTTGTAAGTTTCTATAAATAATATAGATAGAGGCATTTAGAAAATATGAAAACATACATTGTACTAGATGAATCAGGAGCGATGCATTTAAAAAATGAAAGATACTTTGTTATTGCAGGGTTCATGACAAGAGAACTTCACAAAGTTACTTCGGCACATAAAAAAGTTGAAGGAATCGTTAAAGAGCGAAAAACATACCAATTGATGAAAAAATAGAACTAAAATCTTCGAAGATCAATGATAGTCAACAAGCGTTATTTTTAAATGAGCTATATGAATTATCAGGTGTTGTTCCAATTGCAATTGTAATTGATAAAGATAACTTGGCTAAGTTCGGTGCCTCAGAAAATGTTGCTTATAATTTTTTTGTTAAAAACTTGCTCAAATATTTATTTAAATGTAATATACCTATATTGCAAACAAATGATATAGAATTAAGAGTAGATAATAGAAACACATCTGTGAAGAGTTTAAAAGATTTAGAAACTTTTTTACAATGGGAATTTGAACTTATGGACTTAGAAGTTAAAGTGAAGTATTTGGACTCAAAAGACAATAGAGATATTCAAATGGCTGATTATGTTGCTAATTTAGTTTGGAAAAAATATAATTATGAAAACGAAAATTTATCTCGCAGAGTTCCACAATATTATAGAACTTATATTTCAAAATTCCCTTTTAAACTATTTGGACATACTCCTACACTAAAACAACTTGAACAAGAAAAAGTTGAAAAAAAACTAGATATTTCGTGTGAAAAAAAACTAGATATTTCGGTTGTAAATTCATAAAAGTATGTTATAATGCATATAGAAGACCTTTGAGGTGTATCGAACCAAGCATTTTATATGCGAATGTTCTAATCGTATGTTAAGTACGGGATCCCTCAGGCAAGGAAAGTAACTCAAAAGGGTTACTTTCCTTTTTTTAATCGATTTATAATAACACGGTTATCTTTTATATAAGTTTTAAAATTTGTTATGGTTTATGATTACTCTGCTTTTTTGAATTTAAAGGTTTAAAAAAACTACTCTTCTATTTCTATTTGTGATAGAATATAACCCACGCGGGTGATGGTATGGAAAGATTTCGAATCGCTTTACAAAAATTTATTGAAGAAAATAAATATCTTACTAATGACAATGTTTTAGGGATTATTGTTTATGGAAGTTCTACTACAGGTTTTTTCCATGATTTGTCAGATATCGATGTTCATATTATTATGAATAATACTGTGAAAGAGTTTATTCGAGGAGCAGTCGTGATTGACGGTTTTAAAATAGAATATTTTGAAAAGCCTTTATATGATTTATATGAGTCGGCAGAAAATGATTTTTACATGCAGAAAAATGCTCTTGTACCTATTATTGGTTACGGTGAGATTTTGTTTGACCGTTATGGTTATATTGAAAAACTGCAAAATTATGTATTAGAAATATATAAAAAGCCACTCCCTCCACTTGAATTAAATGATGCGAAGGAAATGGCTGTCATTATTGGAAATCGTCTTAGTAAATTGAAAATAATGGCTAAAGTTCGACGATTTGATTTTGATTATCAATATTATCTACTTATTGAAAAAATCAGGAAATTTTATTCTAGATTGTGTGGATGTCCAGATATTCCTGTTACTAAGGCATATAAAATTTATACAGATGATGATTACAGAGAAGCTTTCTGTCATGGTAAAGTTCCGGAAGAAGATTTTATTACTTTATACTTTGAAGCAATTGGTTGCCAAGGAGACATAGAAGAAAAATTAGAATATGCAACTAAGCTTTATGAATATACCACGCGTGATTTGAAAATTAATTTAAATCATTATCGAATACGAATTAAATCCAGAAATGATCCAATGAATACAAATCATGAATAGTTTTTAATCTCTTTTTATTTCTTCTAATTGGCATATATTTTGAATTAAAAATTTACAACTGTTTGTTACTTTTGGTGAGGAAAGAGCTTGTTCTAGAGAAAACCATTTATATCCTAGACATTTTTCTGGTTCCATTACTTTTATATCTCCACCTTTATAAAGGCCAAAATAAATTACCATCACCCAGTATACATCTTTTTTGGGTATATGAAAAATTCCAATAGAACGAGAAATTTCTATTTGTGCTTTATCTCCTATTTCTTCTATCAACTCTCTTTTTATTGCATCTTTAAAAGTTGCGTCACTTTCCTCTATTTTTCCACCAATGTCTTCAAACATGCCATTTTCATCACGAGAATTTGGCCCGCGTTGTTGAAGCAAAATCTCTCCCTTTTCATTTTCAACATGAATAATTACACCCAATTCTTGATTAGGATAAGAAAATCGTTCTAAGTCTTTTTTGTTAACTTCATGATTTAGTTTGTAAAATTCCATATACATCACAATCAATATTATACTTATCTTTTTATACAAAGCAAAGAAAAAACGCAAAAATTTATGCTTTTGCGTTTTTGACAGAATGATTTATTCTTTTATAGATTTCTACTAGCACTAATATAGAACAAGCTATTAAGAATAAATATACTAAATTACTAAATGGAATGGATGTCGTTTGTAAAAACTGTGATAAGAATGGTACTTCCATTACTATAATTTGAAGGATTATGGAACACACTACTCCACCAACGATAAGCCAGTTATTTTTAAGTGGTACTTTAAACGCAGATTTGTCTTCACTTCGACAATTAAAGACATGAATATTTTGGATAAATACCATTAAGCACATGGTGTAACCTCTTGCCATTTCTGTATCCATAGCAACTACATCGATTAGATAGTACCATACTATTAAAACAATAATTCCGATAATTCCTCCGGCCACTAATATTTCTTGTAATAATGTTTTGTTAAAAATACTTTCTTGTGGTTTGATTGGTGGTTGTTTCAAAATATCTTTTGTTCCTTTTTCAAAGGATAATGCAAAGTCTTGAATACCATCTGTTACTACATTTAGCCATAGTAATTGTATAGCTACAAGTGGCATAGGAAGATTTAAAAGTATCGATATTAAGAAGAATACTACTTCTGCTACTCCACAAGAGATTAGGAAGTAAATAATTTTACGAATGTTAGCATAAGCAATTCGTCCTTCCATAACACCGGCAACAATAGATGTAAAATTATCATCTACAATAATCATATCGGCAGTTTCTCTCGCAATATCAGTTCCGCTACCCATGGCAACTCCAATATTCGCGGCTTTTAGAGCTGGAGCATCGTTTACTCCGTCACCTGTTACGGCGACAAATTCTCCTTGTCTTTTGAGAGATTCTACAATATGCAATTTCTCTATTGGTGTTACTCTTGCAAAGACACGTTTTTGTTTGATGAATTTATCAAAGCTTTTTTCACCTTTCGCAAATTCGCTTTCTATTTCTAATCCTGTTGTGACTTCGCTTTCTTTTGTAGCTAATCCTATATCTTTTGCGATAGAAAGTGCGGTTAAAGGATGGTCTCCTGTAATCATTAATACTTTAATGCCTGCCTCACGACATTCTTTGATAGAAGAAATTGCTTCTTTTCTAATTGGATCTATGAAAGCAAGCATTCCTTTGTATGTTAAATTTTTTAAATCAGAGGCTGTATATTCGTTCTTTTTAGGAACACGTCCTGAAGCTAGGGCAATCATTCTAAAGCCAGCTTTTGCTAAGGCTTCGTTTTGTTTATTTAAATTCTTTTCATCTACCTTATCGCAGAAAGAACAAACGGTTTCTAAGGAACCTTTTACAGTAGCGTAAGTTTCACCATCTTGTTCATAGAATACTGCAGAATATTTATTTTCTGACTCATATGGAAGCATGGTAATAATTTTAGCATCGGTAAGTGTTACATTTAATTTCTTGGCAAATATTAAAAATGCTACATCGATGGCATCTCCTTCTTTTTTACCATCTTCGATACTTGCTTCATTGTTAATACCACCTAAAAATGCTAACCCAGCAATATCTTTTTTGGAAGACGTGTCTAGTTTTTCTTCTCCTACTATTCCACTTTCGTCAACGATGTATTCTCGGTCATCTGGAAATATGATTTTTTTAGCTGTTTGTTCGTTAATTGTAAGGGTTCCAGTTTTATCCGAAGCAATAACTGTACAACTTCCTAGAGACTCGGCTGCATTTAGCTTTCTTACGATTACATTCTTCTTTGCCATTTTATTTGAAGCAATAGTAAGCGCCATTGTAAGTGCTAGAGGAAGTCCCTCTGGCATTGCTGATACGGCGAGCGCTATAACACTTAAGAAAATTTCATCGTAAGGAACATCTTTGATAATTAATAATGTTGCAATTAACACGGCGATGATTAATACTAGAATACTAATTTGTTTTGATAGTTTTTCTACACGAATAGTAAGTGGGGATTTTTCGTCTTCTGTTTGGTTCATGCTATCAGCGATTTTACCAAGTTCTGTATTTAATCCAATCCCGACAATTACTCCCTTGGCCCGTCCCCTAACAACAGTTGTTCCAGAAAACGCCATATTTTTTTGGTCAGAAATTGTCAGTTCTTCATCTAGTAATGCTTCTGCGATTTTGTGAACTTCTGTACTTTCTCCTGTTAAAACTGACTCATTTATTTTTAGATTGTAGGTTTCTAAAAGTCTTATATCAGCACTTACTTTATCGCCACTTTCTAGTAAGACAATATCACCAATCGTGACTTCTTCTGCATCAACGGAATTTGTTTTACCATTTCTTATGACTGCTACTTTTGTTTTTACTAAGTTTGCTAGAGCTTCTGCTGTTTTATTTGCTTTGTTTTCTTGATAAGTTCCCATGCAAGCATCTAATAAAACAATAAATAGAATGGCAACTGCATCCATTACTTCTCCAACAATGAAAGAGGCTAAAATGGCAACCATCAGTAATATAACAATCGGGTCTTTGAATTCATTAAAGAATATATGCCATACTGTTTCTCTTTTCTTTTTTGGAAGGTCATTTCTTCCATATTTTTCTTTTCGTTTTTGTACTTCATTATTATTTAAGCCATTTTCTGAAGTATGTAATTCTTGCAATACTTCTTCTGTTTCTTTTTTATAAAACATTTCCTCAACTCCTATTTTTATATTGGCTTTTTTTCTATTTCTTAGTTATTTTTCTGTTCTTTTCATAGTTTTTGTTTCTAATTTATTTCAAATCTCATAATAACAAAATAAGAATAATTATTAGTTTAGTTTCTTTTGCAAAAAAATAATGTAAAGTGTTTCTTTCTGTTACATATTCTGTTAACTTCTTGGATACCTGCTAGTTTTTAGTTTTAGCAGATGTCTTTTTGTTATTTGAATTACTTAAAATAAAACACCCTTTCTTACTACTTCACCCTTGTTTTATTCTTTGTATTTAAGTAAATGATATCACTTATCCTTCTTTATAACAAGAAAAAAGCAGTATGTTTGACATACTGTATATATTTTTTAAGTACCAATCATTTGTACAAATAAACTATTTCTTAAAATTTATTTTCTCTACTTGAAGATGTTTTAAGGAGGCCAACTTTATAGGGATATTCCAAAAATAAAAGTTACAATTTAAATAATAAAAAAAGACAACAACCAAAACTATATGATAAAATCATAATATACCAAAAAAATAAAAAGAGGTTGTTGTCAATATGAGTATATCAGAA
>DVGF01000062.1 GCA_018712835.1 Candidatus Ventrenecus stercoripullorum | reverse complement strand
ATATAGGTATTCACTGTAATCCATGGACATCGCCCTCACTCCGTATATCATACTACGTTCGGCCTTACGCTGCAAGCAGCGGGGAAATGCCCTAGAATTCAAACATACACTGTATGTTTGAATTTATTATAAATAAACGGATTTTGTTTTACCAAAGTAATATTAGAAGCATAAATACTATCGCTATATTCATAAATATTTACTCCATCTAAAAATATTTCTCCACTACTCACAGGATAAAATCTTAATAACAAATCAAACAACGTTGTTTTTCCACTACCCGAAGGCCCAATAATAACATTCAAAGTATTAGGTTTAATTTCAAAACTAACATTATCAAAAACATCTTTAGAATTATATTGATAACTTACATGTTTAAAAACAATAGAACCGTATATAAAATCATTTCGAAACTTACCAAACATATTTCCCAAATCATCTTCATAATTTAAAATTTCATTCACTCTTTTAACAGAAATATGATACTCTCTAATCTCTCTATAAGAAGATACTAAATCTGTTAAACTCTCCGTTAATTGGTCATAATACCCAATAATTAAAATAACTAACGCAATAGAAGCATGAAAATTTATCATAAAAACAAGTAAAATCAAATAAAGAATAACCTTAGTGTACCCAGGTATAATTGTACTAGTATTTTCATATCGAACAAAATAAGTCCTTTTCTTAAAATAAGCTTTAGAATATCGATTTAACTTTGTTTTCAACTTTTTGAAAAATTTTTCTTTAATTGGTAATGTCTTTATTTCTTTTAAAGCATTTAACTCTTCTACATAAACAGAATTTGTAATGTCATTATGCTTTTTCTGTTCAATATAATACTTTGAAAATAAATCCATATTTTTCTTCATAAAAATAAAATAAATCACTAAAGAAATTACAATAATAAGTCCAAATAAAAAGTGTGCTTTAAATACCAAAATCAAAGTAACAAGAATCATAATAATTGTCGATAAATAAACCGTGATAGAATCGATTAAATAACAAAAACAAGGAATATCATCTCCAACTAGGCTTAGTATCTTACCTTGATCTATAGACTTTGTAATTTTTCTTGATGAACTATATATTTTATGAAATATTTTTTTGTGAATAGTATCACTATAATAGGTCTGTAAAAAACTATAAATATAATAATTAAAATACCAAATAACTTCATAAGCAACATAAGAAATTCCCAGATAAAAAGTATAAGTATAAGCAAGTTTATTTAAATCTGTAGCATACTGAATAATTTGACTTGAAAAATAAGGAAACAAAGCCATAACAACATACCCCAAACAACAAGTCAAAAAGAACAAAAAAGTCATAAATTTTTTTACAGGAACAACTTTAAAATCTTGATAAACTTCTTTTAGATACTCCATAGCTTTACTCCTAACTCTCTATGATATATAAATTATATCAAAAAAAAGAACAATGAAAAAGTTCTTCTTAATCTACCTAAAAATACACTTTGTTTTAAGCACTTAAATACCATGCACAAAATTTAAAAGATTCAAAGAATAAATCGCATTTAATTAACCGCCATTAATAATACTATACTGTATACAAAAATACTTAAAATAGGTTAGAATTATCTCTAAACTATATTTAACTAAGTCAATAAAAGTAGTTAAAATAAAATTTATCATAAAACAAACAAGGTATTTCATATCAAAAAAATAAATGCTATAATATCAACAAATGGAGGTAATTTTATGCAAATGATAGATTTTATGAATCAAAATGATTACACAAAAGAAATAGGGACCACCGAAAACCGAAAAACTCACCCAAAATTTGTTCTAATTCGTCCAGATGGAACCATCTTATATTCTGATTTAAGCAACGACGAAAAAATGATTTCTATCTTTGGCAAAGAGGAAAAATGTATGGAACATCGCCAATATATCACAAAATTAATAGAAAACTTTTTTCCTGACAGAACAGATTTAAAAGAAAAAGTATTACAAGGAAATATCTTCGCACCAATTTACGATTTTTTAAAAGAAGGCGATATTATCTTTAACAACACCACTACATATGAGGGACCAACATTCTTTTTACATGGAATTCATGGACAATTGCTAATTCCAGAAAACCCTACAGAATCACAAATTGAAGCATTAAAAGTATTAGATGCTTATATCAATTATTTTAAAACAATTGAAGTAAAAGAATATCAAGATTTAGAAAAAAATATCAAAGTCACCTACTTTGAAAATGGAGCAGTTGCAGTAAAAAACTTTTTAGACAGAAGACAGGAATATGGCCGACATTAAAATTTTTATAATTCACAATACAAAACCTTTAATCAAAGCCATTGACATCATACCCCAAAATCCTAATTATCAAAATCATCTAGAATACTGGGAAGAATATTTATCACAAAAAAAGTTTGAAACAGTAACTGTAAAAGATTTGTATCAAAATAGCAGAAATTTAATATCCATTAAAATAGCACTAGAAGGAAATATCGTTTTTATGGATACATCTAAACAAAATTCTTCTTTTCGAACAGGAATTCTTTTTCTGCCATCTAATGTTTCTTCATTAAGAAAACAAATCGCTGCCAGACTAACATCTTCTTATGATTTTTTAAATATTTTATACAACATACATTACAATGGAATATCATACCAAGCAGAAGAAAAGGATATAGACCGTACCCAAAAAGAAGAAAAAATACCAAGTGTTATGTTAAATTTAGTAAAAAAGAAAAGCTCCAATATATATGAAGCCAAATTTTAGTACCCATTCTCTAGGGTACTTTTTTTAAACAAAATTTTTTTATCCTATAAAAGATTACAAAAAGCTCCTAGCATTCATATTTATATGCTACAACCTTATCTTAAACAATTTATATTTCATGTTTCTTTAAATAATCAATAATCACAAGAAAATTAGGGTCTTCCTCATACTCTTTTCTATCAAATTCTATCCAAGCATTTGCTAAACTTTTCTCACTCTCTAATAATCCTTTTACATAAGAGTCATTTATAAGAGGATTATTCTCTTGATGCATCAAATCAAAACAACCTTCTTGTTCATACAACTTAATTTGCAAATCACATTCTAATTTATCACAACGATGAGCAAACTTAGCTTCTTTTGTTACTCGTTCATTGAACTCATCTAAAAGATTTACAATTTCTTCTTTATCAACAAAATCTTTTAAAATATGTTCTACAGCATCTTTTCCTTGTATTAATTTTTCTTCCCTAGAAATTTGATAAAAAGCATAATCTCCAATTAAAATCTCTTCCAACTCATGAATAGCTAACATAAAAATTATTTTTTTCAAATCTAACGAATAAGAAAACTGATAATAAATAGCAATCGCAAGCATTTGAGTTCCATAAATATGTTCCGCGACACTTTCTACACGTTCTCTTTTTATATTCCAAACCAAAGGTCCAGTTCGAATAGTATTTTTAAGTTTTACACACATAGTATAAAATTGCATAATATTTTGTATTTTGTTTTCCATATAACTACTCCTATAAATAATCATTTTCTTGCAGCTTCTGAATTAACTTTTTATGAATAGGTCTTATAAAATCACACATACTTTTATCTGTTGCCTCATCAAACGTTACCCATTTAACACCTTTCGATTCATCTTCACGATATTTTAAAGGCAAAGTATCATCTGCTTCCATCAAATAAATAATATCAAAATGCAAATGAGCTGAAACATATTTTCCCCTTTTAACATGCCCTTTTACAGGAGCAGAAGAAAGAGAAAAAATAGAAGGATTTAATACTCGAACCTCTAACCCAGTTTCTTCTTTAACTTCTCGGACAGCAACACTTAAAAAATCTGTCTCACCATCCACGTGTCCTCCAGGATAAATCCAGCCATCATTAATAATATGATAAACAACTAACATCTTATTTCTTTCTTTATTTACAACAAAAGCAGAAGCGGTAAGATGTCCAAAAATATTTTCCCTAGTTAATACATCATCAAAAGTATCTATAAATTTTAAAAATTGCTCTTTATCACAAACCTCTTGTTAATTAAAAGGAACATACTGTTCTATTTCTTTTCTATAATTCATGCTCTACCTCCTCTAAAAAAGATATCCACCCAAGACTATGCCATAAACAAACTTCATCATAAGAAAATACACTTTCAGAAGGTTTTTGATAAAGTACTACTACAATAGGCTTATCATAAAGCAATTTCTGTGTCACAGCAAATCCCATTTCTGCAAAAGTCTCAGCTCCAATATATCCTTTGATGAAATTCTTATCTTCATTCATGACAAACAAATAATCGGTTTTCATAATATTTTCAAAGAATTTTTTATGAAATTCAGAATATATTTCCATAAAATACTGTTCATCAATTACCACAGGATAATCTAAAACTTCAAAACCTTTATGTTCAAAGTAATTTTTCCAACCATTTATTTTTTCTTGTAATTTAGCACTTCCGGCAATAACAACTTTTTTCATAACAACTCCTTCACATAAATAAATTTTACTCTATTTACATAGAAATAGCTAGAAAAATACGAATTTACAAAAAATTTTGCTACAATATAGAAAAGGTGTGAACAATATGACTTTCTATTCTAAAAATTTTGATATCTACTATACCAAAGATGATTTAGATTACATTCCAGAAATAATAAATTTTTTAACAGAACGGATTCCCGAACTAACAAACTTTTTTAAATTGGAAAATCTAGATACCAAAGACAAGCCTCAAATCATTCTTTATAATGACTATAATCAATTTAGAAATGACTGTGTAATATATAATATAGGTTCATCTTCTTATATCGTGGCATTTTTTAAAAGAATTCATGGTATAAATACTATTCGAGCTCTAAATTTAAAAGAGCAGAAAAAAGGGACTGGCCATGAAAATGACAATTTAGAAAAACTAATGCTTCGCCTGCTTCATGAATACGCCCATTTTTTGCATCGAATAAAAATTAATATGCCTTTAACAGAAGGAAGTACTCTTTGGTTTATTGAAGGACTTGCTACGACTATAACCCATCAATACGATCATTTACCATTAGAAACAACTTGCAATATAGAAGATATCACAAATCAAAAAGTTGGTTACAATACTTACAGAACTTTAGTAACTTACTTATTACAAAAATACGGTCAAGAATTTTTATTAAACATATTAGATAAAAAAGACGTACAAGAAAATCTACTGCCAACAATCTGCGAAGAAATCAATCACAAAAACACATTAAAAAAATAGGATTCACTTTCCTATTTTGTTTTTGACTTTTTCGTTCTTTTCTTACTATAAAACCATACGATCGCACCAACACCAAGAATAACAAGTACAATCGCAGCAATATGAGAATATTGTTCAAAAATAGCTAGTATCGATTCCCAATTGGCACCAACAGTTTGACCTGCAATCGATAAAACCGTATTCCAAATAAGAGATCCTACCACCGTATACAAAGTAAACTTCCCAAGAGGCATTTCACTCATACCAGCAGGGATAGAAATCAAACTACGAACAATTGGAATAAACCGGCAAAAAAATACGGTTTTATTTCCCTTTTTATCAAACCATTCGTCCGCCATATCAATATCTTTTTCCTTGAGCCTTAGAACTTTACCAATTTTACCACGAACAATTTTCTTTAAACGTTCCTTGTTAAAAATTTTACCAATAAAATACAAAGCATAAGCCCCAACAAGAGAACCTAAAGTTGAAGCAATAATAATTCCTACAATATGCATATTAGTATAAGTAGACATAAATCCACCGAAGAGTAAAATTACTTCAGATGGAATTGGTGGAAATATATTTTCAATAGCAATCAACAAAAAAATTCCCAAATAACCAAATTGGTTCATAATTTCAACAATCCAAGCCTGCATAACATCATTCCTTTACATGTACAAAAGTATACCAAAAAAATCTATTCTTTACTAGATTTTCTCTAAGATTTTCTGAAAAGCAGATGGAATAGAATAATTCATCTTTATTTCTTCTAATCCAACATATAAATAATCCTTAAAAGGCTTTTGAAGAGAGATGACATAAGCATTCATATGCCATTCCAAATGAGAAAAAATATGTTTAAATTCACCAAGAAATACAATTTTAGAAAAAGAACACCCTTGTTGAGCCAAATACTTTTTGACATCATCTTGACACATTTTTTCATCAACATTAGGAAATTCATACGTACCAGAAAGTAATCCTTCCTCTTTTTTCAAAATAGAATAACGTCCACAATACTCAAAAACAAAAACAGTTTTTGAAATTATTTTCCGTGGCTTCTTCGCACTTTTCACCGGATAAAGAAACTCCTTATGATGACGATGAGCCTTGCAACACCTTTTAAGAGGACATTCTTCACATAAAGGAGTTCCATTCGGCACACAAACCACCGCCCCAAGTTCTATAAAACTCTGTGTAAAATCATCTGGAGGATACTTTTTGATAAATTTTCTCAAAATTTCACTATATTCCTTACGAACTTGCGAATTTAACATATCCCTCTCATCTTCATAAACCCGCGATAACACACGCATGACATTCCCATCAATCGCCGGGACAGGTTTTAAATAAGCAATCGACAAAATCGCTCCTGCCGTATACTCCCCAATACCAGGCAACGAAAGAAGTTCCTTTTCATCATCAGGAAGAACCCCTTGATAACTTCGAACTAACTCACACGCACATTTCTTCAAATTACGAGCCCGACTATAATACCCTAGCCCTTCCCAAAGCTTCAATAGTTCATCATCACTAACTTGAGCCAAGTCATACACAGTAGGCAAAGATTTAAGAAATACTTCATAATAACGCTTCACTGCTTCGACCCTCGTTTGCTGTAACATAATTTCAGAAATCCAAATTTTATAAGCATCTTTCGTATGTCTCCATGGCAAATCTCGTTTATTTTTTTGATACCACAAAACAAGGTTTTCTATATCTTGCTGCCTCATAATACTACCCTTTTCTAATGATTTTCTTTTTCATTCAAATCTTTCTCATACTTACTCATAATTTTATTAATCTCATACATTTTACGGTCAAGTTCCTGAATATCCAATGCATAATCTTGCATATTTGCTTGCACTTCAGAAGGAATTTCCTCTTGGAATTTATAACGAATTTTATGGTCCAAACTAGCCCAGAAATCCATCGCAACAGTTCTGACTTGAATTTCCGCTGGTACATATTCCACATAATCTTGTAAATAAACAGGCACTAAAACCTTTAAATGATAACTAGAATACCCCGAAGACTTTGGACTTCGAATATAATCCTTTCTTTCCTTAACAAGCAAATTAGTAGAACTTGCAATTAAAGAAACAACGTCATACACATCACTTAAAAAAGACACAACAATTCGAACCCCCACAATATCGTCAATATATTTATAAGCATTTTCCTCAGTAACTTCATATCCTTTTTTTATTAATTTACGAGAAATGCTTTCACTAGATTTCATTCTTGACTTTAAATGTTCTACTGGTGTATACCCATGTTTTCTTTCAAATTCCTTGATTAAAATACGCAACTCACTTTCAAGCATATCCTTTGCGTACTCATATTTATAATACTGAGTTAAATTCATATTTAACAAAATCTCTCCTTTAAGAAAAAAAAGTAATACAAACGTACCACTTCATAAAAAAGATTATACCACAAATGTTTTCTATTTGCAAATTTCTCTAAAAAAAGAAAAAAAGACCTCTTTGAAAGATCTTTAAGCTTCCTTTGTTGCAGTTTTTGGGTTTTCTAATTTTTCTAATACGTTCTTTGTAACATCAATAGCTTTTAAACGAACAGCTTCAGCCGCATCCGTTAAAACTGGTTCTCCCTTTTCTTTGACATAGTTCACTAAATCAGTCGCTGCTTTTTGAATGTCTTTTGCTTTTTTCTTAGCAATTTTAAGAACCTTTTCTTTATCTAAATCTTTTAAAGCAGCTTCAATTTCTTCTGTCTTTTGCACAACATATGCTCTGACATCATCCATATCAATTTCTTTAGCTTTTGAAATTAAATCATCCATTTTTGCTTTTAATTCAGCACGTGTTTCCTTTCCACTTTTCGGAGCAAATAAAATTCCTAATCCTGCTCCAATCGCTGCACCTCCAAGAATTGCTGCAACAGTTTTTCCTTTTTTACCCATATTATAACCTGCCTTTCTATATTTATTATACAAGAAACAAGCAAAAAAAATCATCAAAAGATAGTCTGTTGACAAGATGTTGACAAGATTCTATAATAAGAATGGGTGAAGAAATATAATACATGTAGTAGCAATATATTGTTTATTATTTATGACTTATTCCTTTTTAGGATGGTGTTTAGAAGTAATTTGTAAATTAATAAGTGACCATAAATTCATCAATCGTGGCTTCTTAATCGGGCCTTATTGCCCTATCTATGGATGGGGAACCCTATTAATGCAACTTTTACTACAAAAATATCTAAATGATCCACTTGTTCTATTTATCATGATTATTCTACTCTGTTCTATTTTGGAATATTTCACAAGTTTCTATTTAGAAAAATTGTTCCATACTAGATGGTGGGATTATTCAAACAAAAAATTCAACATTAATGGTCGTATCTGTTTAGAAACCATGGTTCCATTCGGAATATTTGGAATGTTTCTAATGTATGCAGCAAATCCATTTTTCCTAAATCTTTTCAATTCTTGGAATGAAACATTTACTATCGTCTTAGCAAGTATATTAGTAATTGGGTTACTCATTGACACGATTATTTCCTTTAAAATGATGAATACATTCAAAAACTTATGCAAGAATATCGAACAAAAACAAATAATCCCAAGAGATGATACAGAAAGAATTAAAAAACTAGTCAAAAAACAAATTCAAACTTCTAAAATGCGTTTAGAAAAAAGAATTATGGATGCTTTCCCCCACTTAAAAATACAAACATGGAACAAAACAAAGAAAAAGAAAACAAAAAAAGAAAGTTGTCAACGTTAAGACAACTTTTTTTGGTGAAGATAAAAATAATAACAAAACAAAGAAAAGGCACTTCCTAATAAGAAACCAGCCAAAATATCACTGGCATAATGAACTCCTAGATATACCCGGCTCAAACAAACCAAAAGAATTAAAAGACCAAGAAAGATACTTCCAAGTATTTTCTTACTCTTACTAAGCTTACTTTGCCATAAGAAAAAAATAAGAAGAAGCCCAAATGTCGTAATAGTCATCGCATGTCCACTTGGAAAAGAATATCCACTTTCTTCTACAAGATGTAACACACTAGGTCGTGGTCTTTGAAAAATAAACTTTAATCCAAAATTCAAAGCTGCCTCCATCACCATACAAAGTATCAAAAAAAGACTATTTCTTTTCTGACGCCAGAAAATAGCAATAAAAACAAGAAACAAAACAATAACTTCAAAACTTCCTAGATGAGTAATAAACTTCCAAAATTCAGGAATACGAATAGTTTGAATTCCTTGATACACAAAAGTATCAAAAGGTGTAGTACTTCCCATCGTAACCAAAATGGCAAGAACCAAGAAACAAACAAAACAAATAACAGACCCTACCACAAGTAAATTTTTCTTCATAACATCCCTCTTTCTATTTTATTTCGCGTAAAGAAAAAAATGAAAATATAATCATGAGAGACTATATTTCCTACATTTTCACAAAGAATACTTGATACCATTTTAAGAAACAATAAACATTCCATACTTTACGATAATTATCTTTCTTCCCATTCTTATGGTCTTCAAGCATTTTTAAAAGCATCTTTGTATTAAAATATTTCTGTGCTGGTTTACTTAAAAACGTTTTTTGAATTTCCAAGTAAACATCTTCTTCCTTCATCCAATCACGAATTGGAACTGGAAAACCTAATTTTTTCTTTTTATAAGACTCATTCGGAATAACTTTCTTCGCAGCTTCTCTTAAAGCAACTTTTGTATTCTCCTTAGTCACTTTATAATCAAGAGGTAACGAAGACGCTACAGAAAACACTTCTTTATCCACAAATGGCACTCTTCCTTCCAAAGAATTAGCCATAGTCATACGGTCTGCTTTCTGTAAAATATCTTTCATAAGCCAAAAATTAATATCAATGGCTTGCATTTTTACAATATTACTTTGACCACGGAATTCTTCAAAAACAGGCTTTGTAATCTCTTTATTTTGAATAGTTACTGGAACTTTTAATAACTTTTTCACTTCTTTCTTTGTCCATACCTTATTAACACCAATATAACTATCTTCAAGTCTTTCCCCACGACGAACTAAAAAGTTAATGCCTCGAACAGGTGGTAATAAAGAACACACTTTTGAAATCGCATGACGAATAAAAAACGGTATCTTATTATAGAAAGAATAATCTACTTCTTCACGATAATAATTATATCCACCGAAGAACTCATCTGCACCTTCTCCAGACAACACAACCTTGACATCCTTACTTGCTAAATTTGCCACAAAGTAAAGAGCCACGATGGCCGGATCACTAGCAGGTTCATCCATATGATACATGATCTTATCCAAAATTTTCATGTACTCTTCTTTCGTAATTTTCTTACTAACATTCTTAATTCCTAACTTGCTAGCCAAATCCTCAGCATAATCAATTTCATTATAACGCGGAATATCATACCCAACCGTATAAGTTTTATCTGGTTTTGCTAAAGATACCAAATAAGAAGAGTCAATCCCACTCGATAAGAAAGAACCAACTTCTACATCACTAATCATATGATGTTCTACACTATCTTGCATAACATTAGAAATATCTTTAACAACCTTCTTATATTCCTTATGTTCAATTGGAAACTTTAACTCATAATAACGCTCAAGCGTAACTTCTCCATCTTGAAGTGTTAAAGAATATCCTGCATCAAGTCGCCTCACACCTTCAAAAAACGTTTCTGTCGTTGGCGTAAAACTAAAAGACAAATAAGCCGATAAAATAGACTCATTAAACTTCTTCTCAAACTTAGGATGGTCTAAAAACGCTTTAATCTCAGATGCAAACAGAAAAGTTCCATCATTTTGATAATAATAGAAAGGTTTAATACCAAAAGGGTCCCTTGCACAGAAAAGCGTTTTATTTTTAATATCGTATAAAGCAAAAGCAAACATTCCTCTTAAATGCTTTGGTAAATCACGACCCCATTTTTCATATCCAGCAAGTAGTACTTCCGTATCACTATTTGTTTGCCAAGGATAATCTTTAAGTTCACTTTTTAATTCTTTATAATTATAAATCTCACCATTAAAGACAACCACCAAATTTTCATCTTTACTAAACATCGGTTGTTTACCACCAGAAATATCGATAATGGAAAGTCTTCTTTGACCCAAAGCAACATTTCCTCGAACAAAAAGTCCTTCGGCATCTGGCCCTCTATGTTTAATTCGATCAGTCATATTTTTAAGTGTTTTCTTCATATTTTTCTCTTTGCCTACAAAACCAGCAATCCCGCACATAATGCCACCTCCACTTATTCATTTATTATACCCTTTTTTTTAGAAAAATAAAAGGTAAAGTAACCGTCCCATTAAGAGATAAAACAATATTTCAAAAGAAAAAAGCACTGAATTTTTAAAAGCCAGTGCCTTTTTTATTCTTTCACCATCGATAACTGTACTTTTTCTTTCTCTTTATCAATTCCACAAACATAAACTGTAACAATATCTCCAACACTGACAACATCGTTCGGGTTCTTGACATATTGTTTACTCATTTTAGAAATATGAACAAGTCCATCATCATGCAATCCTATGTCAACAAAAGCTCCAAAACTTGTCACATTACGAACCGTACCTTTTAATTCCATACCAAGTTTTAAATCATCAATGGTTAAAACATCACTCTTTAAAACAATATCATCTAACTTATCACGATAATCTTGTCCCGGATGATTTAACTCATCAATAATATCTTGTAAAGTATAAACATCCGTAGCAAGTTTCTTTGACATATCAGAAACATCTACTTGACTTAAAACAGATGTAAACTTTTCACTTCCTAAATCATGAATATCTAAATTTAACTCCCCTAATAAAGCAGTAGCAAGTGCATAACTTTCAGGGTGAATTCTTGTTTTATCCAAAGGATTTTCTCCATCCACAATTCTCAAAAACCCAATAGATTGTTCATACACTTTATCACTAAATCCAGCTAAACTCTTTACTTCTTCTCGAGAAACAAAAGGCTTTTTCTCCCGGAATTTCAAAATACTATCAATCGTTTTTTTAGTAAGTCCTGAAATATAACTTAAAATACTACTACTTGCTGTATTAATATTAACACCAATTTCATTGACAATTTTAGAAACAGTAAATCCTAAAGCTTCAGCCAGTTCTTTCTGGTTCACATCGTGTTGATACTCGCCAACGCCAATACTTTTCGGGTCAATTTTTACAAGTTCTGATAAAGGATCTTGAACTCTTCGACCAATCGAAATCGCACTTCTTTTTTCTACCGTTAAATCAGGAAATTCCTTAATAGCCAATGGACTTGCAGAATAAACACTTGCTCCTGCCTCACTAACTAAATTATATAACACAGGAGTTCCACTAATCGCATCAGCTACGAAAGCTTCACTCTCCCGAGAAGCAGTTCCATTACCAATCGCGATAATTTGTACGCCATACTTCTCTATCAAAGATTTTAACACTTCTTTACTCTTTTCTTTCTCATTCTTAGGTTCATGCGGATAAATCGTAGCAATTTCTAACACATTTCCATATGGATTTAACACAGCAAGCTTACACCCCGTACGAAATGCTGGGTCAAAACCAAGAACCACCTTATCTTTGACAGGCTTTGTCATAAGTAAATGTTCCAAATTATCTTGAAAAGTCAAAATTGCTTTATTTTCTGCATTCTCCGTTAAATCAGCTCGAATTTCCCTTTCGACACTAGGATAAATAAGTCTTTTTAAAGAGTCCTTAATTGCTTCAACAACATCATTACAAACAAAAGAATTAGGATTTTTAATAATCTTACTTTCCAAATATTCTAAAATATGCTCTTTATCAAAATCCAAAGAAACCGATAAAATTCCTTCCTTTTCCCCACGGTTCATTGCCAAAACCCTATAATGTTTCGCATACCGAATTGCTTCACTAAAATCATAATACATTTGATAAACATGCTTCTCATCTACCGCATTTTTCTTAATTTTACTCGTGAAAAAACCATGGTTCCATATCTCTCTTTTAATATATTTACGATAATAAGCATTATCACTAATCCATTCTGCAATAATGTATTTTGCTCCTTCAATCGCTTTTTCTACGTCACAAGAAAAACCACTTGCCAAAACCTCCATACTACCATTCGTAGGAAAACTCATCATTTTCTTAGCAAGTGGCTCTAGTCCCATTTTAATTGCTTCACTAGCCTTTGTTTTTTTCTTTTCTTTAAATGGTCGATACAAATCTTCGACATCAGAAAGCTTCTCACAAGCAAGAATAGAAGCCCTTAACTCATCCGTCATCATATCTTTTTCTTCAATCAACCGAATGACATCTTCTTTTCTTTTTAACAAATTCTCTAAATAAGTATACTCTTTTTCAATAGATCGAATAACTTCCTCATCCAAAGAACCCGTAGCTTCCTTCCTATAACGGGCAATAAAAGGAATGGTAGCCCCTTCACTAAGTAAAGACAATACAGCCTCCACCTGTGACACTTTAATTCCTAAATTTTTTGCTAAAACTTCTTTATTATTCATATTTAAATCCTACTTTCCATACCCAAAGATTATATCAATTTGCAAAAACACTGACAAGCCCTAAAAACATCTTTTCAAATACTAAAAAATTTGATAAAATACCCTAGGCATTAGGAGGTACATTAATGTTAGAAAGTTTTCAATTTATTACAGTATTTCTAGAAGGAATTATTTCATTTTTTTCACCATGCATTATTCCAATCCTTCCTTTATATATGAGTTATTTAGCAGGAAGTGCAAAAAAGGTGAACAAAGATGGCACTATATACTATAAAAGAAGCACTACTCTCTTTCATACATTTTTCTTTATCCTTGGAATATCTGCATCTTTCTTTATTCTAGGATTATCTTTTACTGCATTAGGACTATTCTTTCAAAATATCAAACATATCTTATTAATCATATGTGGTATCATTATCATCATTTTAGGATTTTTTCAAATGGGGCTCATTAAAATAAAATTCTTACAAAAAGAAAGAAAAATGAATGTAAACTTAAACATCAAAAAAATAAACCCATTCTTTGCTTTTCTATTAGGATTTTTATTTAGTTTTGCATGGACACCATGCGTTGGTCCTGCCCTCTCATCTGTTCTTATGATGGCTGGAAGCGTTGAAAGTATGATAATAGGTAACTTATATGTCTTCTTGTACGCATTAGGGTTTATCATTCCTTTTCTAATTCTTGGATTATTTACAAATGAAGCTCTAAACTTATTAAAAAAACATCAAAAAGCTCTATCTAACTTAATCAAAGTAGGCGGTGCTTTATTAATAATCATTGGTGGAATACTAATATATAATGGAATAAAAGCTATCCCTGAAAAAGAAATTTCTAGTTGTACAATTGATGAAAACGGAATGTCAAATTGTTCTTCAACCATTGAGTCAGTCAATCTTACAACTCCACCCGCTTTTACCTTAAAAGATATTTTTGGTAACACTTATACTTTAGAAGATTACAAAGACAAAACAGTCATCTTAAATTTCTGGTCTATGTCTTGTACAATTTGTAAAGAAGAATTAAAAGATATCGAAAAAATATATAATACCTATCAAGACGATGTTATTTTACTCACTTTAATAAGTCCTGAATTAAGTAACTCAAGCACCGAAGAAATTAAAAAGTATATTGAAGAAAATAACTACAGTTTCCCTGTATTAATTGACGAGTCTAAAGAATACTTCAAAAAATATGGAATATCATCATTCCCAAATACATTTATTATTGATAACAACGAAGTAAAAATAAAAATACCAGGTGCAGTAAGCTACGAAGATTTAGAAAACTATATCAAAGAATATACAGAAGAATAACTTGAAAAAAAGCGCATCTTATGATACTATGAATATATCAAGGACACCTTGAATAAAATAAAAAAGGAACACTTAATTTTCGCATGTTGAGTGTTGCCGAATTTTTTCGTCTCCACCTAAATCATTGCTGAGTTAGGTGGATTGCTTTTATATTAATACTATAAATAGTAAAAACAATAAAAGGAAAATAATAAGGATTAAAGATGTAATTAACAAATCAATGAAAAATAAAGCAAAATATAAAAGAAAGTGATACTATGAAAGTAATAACAATCAAGCAACCCTTTGCCTCTTTAATCATCGCAGGATTAAAAGAATATGAATTTCGCACATGGAAGACAAACTATCGTGGTCCCATACTAATTCATGCAGGTAAAGGAATAGACAAAAACGCCATAAAAAAATATGAACAATTTCATTTAGAATATCCTACCGGTTGCATTCTAGGTATCGCAGACTTAACAGATTGCGTAAAAATAAACGAAGAAGCAAAAACTATGCTAAAAAAGAAAAAGTCTATCGTTTATGAAAATCAAATAAATAATCAAGAAAATAATCATTATGGATTTAAACTAGAAAATATCCAGACAATCGAGCCTATCTACATCAATGGCCAATTAGGCTTATGGAACTATAATGACAAGATTAAAATAAAAACATCTTTATAAATGAAGAAACACTTGAGGGTTCTTCATTTTTTCGTTACAATAAACCCAAGGAAACGGAAGTGATTGTTATGCGAAAACTAATTATTTTAAGAGGAGCCATGGGATGTGGAAAAACCACTTTTTTAAAGAACATCACCTAGAAAGATTTACACTAAGTTCTGATACGATAAGACTCATGTTTTCATCACCAGAACTAACTATTAACTACACCGAAACAATTCCACAATACAATAACAAATAAATTTAAAATCAAAGACGAAAACGCTTTAGAAAAAAACTTCATGACTTACTTAAAAGAAACATATCAAAACAAAGACATAGACATTACAAACATAAACATCATCGAAGTAAGAAAAAACTTTCTAAAAGAGCAAATAAAAAAATAACTATTCAAAAAAATAGAAATGCGTTACAATACTACTAGGAGTGATTACTATGGAATACTATATTGATTTAGGTTCATCAACAATTAAAGTTTATGAATACGACAAAGAACTAACATTATTAGAAGAACATTCTATTTATTTTAAAAACAATTTTGACAAAGAAAAAGGCATCAGTGAAGAAAACTTGCAAGAATTATGTGATTACTTTACACATTTAAAAGAAACGTACAATTTAAAATACGAAAATACTCATATCTATGTAACCGGAATATTTAGAGAACTTTCTCTTTCTAAAAAACAAGAACTAGTAAAACTATTTAATGATAAATTTGACTTACATTTTAATATTATTTCTCACGGTATTGAAAACTACTATTTAGGAAAAGCAATGGATAACGATTACAATGGAAAAAAAGTATTAATTATTAATATGGGTGGGAAAACAACAGAATTAGTAACATTTTATCAAAATAAAATTACCGATACCAAAAATTTAAAAATTGGAGTGGCAGACTTACTAAATAATTTTGACAAAGTAAACAATCCTTACAGTGGTAACACTATAGAAGAAATGGAAAACTTCATTAAAGAAAAATGTGCCTCTTTAAACTTAGATACCGATTATGACTGTGCAATATTTACAGGTGGCGAAGAACGTTTCGAATTACTAACAGGATTTAACTTAATAGAAAACACATTATTTCACGATAACATACATAAATACATGCTAAGTTTAGAAGACTATATAAAAGGAACAGAAAAAGTATTCTACGATATTTCTTTAGAGGAGTTATACAAATTAATGCCTGGAAATCCAAAATGGATGGATGGTGCAAGAAGTGGCGCTATCATTCCTTTAGTGTTATTTAAATTAGCTAACGCAAATTGGATTATTCCATCAGATTTAAATTTAATTAATGGAGTCATCAACGATTTATAAAAACTTTTAGGGGGAAATTATGAATAAAAATGTAATAGCTGTCATTGATGGGGCTGCTGGTAGCTGTGGAAAAGCCAAAGTAGTTGGCGAAATAGCAACAGACAAAAATATAAAATTAGGTGCTGCAGTAACAAACTGTATGCCAAATGCTGGACACACTTTTGTTGACGAAAATGGCAATGCTACAGTATTTAGAAATATTCCTGTTTCAATCGTAAATCCTGAAACGGAACTATTTATTGGTCCAGGTTCCGCCATCGACATGACCGTGTTTCAAGCAGAATATGAACAAGCCCAAAAATACTTAAAAGACAGAAAAATTTATGTCCATGAAATGGTCCCATTAATCGAAAGTCGCCACAAACAATACGAAAAAGAACATATTAAAACTGGTTCAACATTTAAAGGTGGCAATGCTGTTACTTGTGAAAAAATTATGAAAGAAAAAAATTTAGAGTTCTTTCAAACTTATAAAAATGCTGTAGTTTGTTCTAACAACGAATGGCATGAAAGATTATATCAACACTTAGAAAATCCTAATGAATATGTAATATTAGAAGGCGCCCAAGGATGTGACTTAGATATCAACCACAGTGGACACTACCCAAACACAACTTGCCGTGAAGTTTCCACTATGCAATTACTTGCAGACTCTGGAATTGCTGCAGAAAGATTACTAGAGACAATAATGGTGATACGACCATTTCCGATTAGAATTAGCAATATTACGTCTTCGGGAGAATTTATTTATTCTGGAAATTATGGGAATGGCGATGAACTAACATGGACAGAAATTAACATTGCCACATTATATGGAGGATATCCTCATCGTAGTATCGTCGACTGTTATAATAGTTTTTTAAAAATTAAAAAGATAAAAAAACTACTGAGCCATTGCCCAGAAATATACTTAAAACAAACTTTTGGAGACAATTATAAATCAATAAAAATAGATGAAATCACTCTCCTAGAAGCACTAGAGCTAGAACGCTTAATGTATAAAGCAAGAAAAATTCAAGAATATCAAACAAGACTAATAGAACTTCCTATGTTTGATAAAGATTTCCCACCAAATACCATTATCGATCAATCAGAACAAACAACTGTAACAAAAATGGAAAGAAGAATCTTTGATTTAGATATTAAAAAACTAAAATTAAATTGTCAAATCAATAATCCATACGTTTTATATTTAAATTTTTTCCAACATTTAGGCCTAGAATATAAAGGAGAAAAAGGAAACTTTGAAAATTACTACTTTAATCGATATTTAAGAGAATATTTTGATTGGTTAGAGAGAAACACCCAAGTAGAAATCGCAGCTCTTGGAACAGGCCCAAAAAATATGGAACGTATATTAAAAAAACCGCTAATAAAATAAAAAAGGAAAAAATATGAACAAAGAAGAAAAATTCAAAAATTTACTAAAAGAACTATCTAACTGCCAAAAATGCCTATCATTAAAAAAGAAAAATGGAAGCAATTGCTCTTTAATAAACATTTACAAAAATCAAGAATTTTGCCAAGCTATTCCCTCTATGTGGACCGATTGGTTTCACAGACTAGATGCAAAAATTTTTGTCATTGGGCAAGATTGGGGTCCATATATAGACATGCAAAAATTACACACGGAATATCAAAAAAATCCCACAGAAAAACACTGGCAAAATTTAATAGACACCGAGCCTAGCTTAACCAAAAAAATGTTAACAAAATATTTAATTCTTTCTGCTAAGGATTACAATATAAAAATAGATGAAACTATATTAAATTCTCTTTTTATTACAAACGCAATTATGTGTGCAAGAACCGGTACAACTTATCGTGGCAACAATATTGATTTAAACAAATCAACAAAAAATTGTTCTTGTTTTTTAAAAAAACAAATAGAAATAGTAAATCCGAAAATCATTGTAACACTAGGTTACTATCCTCTTTTATCATTATCAGAAATTTATCATTTTAAAATAGAAAAAAACTTATCCAAAACAATAGAAACTTCTCCAATCATAGCTCTACAAGATATTACCATCATCCCCTTATACCATCCAACTGCTCAAATAAAGGGAGAAACGCAACTAAAACAATACCAAAGAATTTGGGAAAACCTATAAGTTTTCTTTTTTTATGATATAAACAATTTATTTCCTATGTTGATACTTACGAACAAGCGGATTTTCTTTTTTCAATGCTTTTACTTCACAATCCTGGAAAATAGAAAAAAGTTCCTCATTATTTTCAAAAGATAAATGAATAAATCGATCATATAAAGAAATATTTCCACCATAAACAGGAAAAGTAACAGCATCTCTTACACGATTCAAAGTTTCAAAAAAACAAGGATCATGTTTCTTAATTTCCGCATGAATAACGTCAAATAAAATATTTCCTTTCTTATCACGCATATTGTGAATAGAATACCCTTTATTAGTATCAACAAAAGTAAATGAGCCATCACAATCAGGATATCTTTGGTTAGAGATTGCTATCTTTGATAAAATTTTCTCTTCACGATTTTCTATCTTCCTATGATAAATATAAAAATCCCCATAATATCCATATGTAATTTCTTCAAAGCTACGATAATCTCTTATAGAAAGTGCTTGTTGACTAACACAGTAATTAGTAGACAAATCAACTACTCTTTCTCCATTTTTAAATGCATTAGCATATGTACCAATAAAATAATTAACTTCTTCATCTTCAAAAAAAGCTAACGATTTCTTGCGAGCAATATGAAAATGGCCACTAACGATATCCACTTCTTCTGGGTGGTAAAGATCTAATTGATAAATAAAAGAGTTTTCGTGACTATAACTAGAATAATACCCAGTAATATTCCCAACCGGCGTAAATAAAACAAAGGGATATTTTTTGCCTACATTAAAATATGAAAAATCATCGCATTGACAATCCATATATCCAACAATATTATTTCCATGATAAAAACGAATACGATAAGGGAAATTCCCTTGTTCATCCGCTGTTTTAAAAGAATCAATCACCAAACCAAATGCCGAAGCAAAAATAACCGTTTTTAAAATCATTTCATCCCGCATGTAAAAACGATATACAAAAGAATTCATAAATATAACCTCCCTTTTTTTTTAAGCTCTTATAAACTATAATTTTCTTTTTAATTCTAGTAAACTTTGAACACTCATAGTTGGTTTGCAATCTATAGGAATTTGATTGTTGTTAGGATTAAACAAACAAGTATCAATTCCATACTGCATACCCCCTAAAATATCAGTAGTAATACCATCTCCTATCATAAGTGCTTCTTCTTTATGAGGATACTGCATCATTTGAAATAAAGAGTCAAAGAAAATTTTAGAAGGCTTTGTAATACCCGCATCTTCACTTGATAAAACACCAGAAATATAAGAAGATAAATTTGCATTCTCTAATTTTTTTAAAGCTGACCTTCTAGGGCCATTTGTTGCAATATAAATTTCATAGTTTTCTTTTAAAAAACAAAGTACTTCTTCTGCACCTAAAATCGGTACAATATTCATTCCTAAATTTTCACAATAAACATCATTGAAATGAATGGCTTGTTCAAAAGATATAGGAAAACTTTCAAAAAATAAAACAAATCTCATCGCCTGAGCATAAACTCTTCTATCTTCCTTTGTTTGCACATATTCTGGAAATACGGTTCTTCCACTTTCAATTTCATGCCAATAAGCATCATCAAACTTTAACCATTCTAAAGCCAAATTCTTAGAAGGTGTAATTCCTAATTCTTTTAATACGCAACAAAAAGCATATTTCATGGACTCTCTATCACTTACTAAAGTCCCATCTAAATAAAAAATCAACTTCTTATATTTCATAATGCCTCCATTTGACATCTATTGTAACGAGAAAACAAAAAGAAAGCAACTGTAACTTCCAAAACCATGATATAATAAAAATATAAAAGAGGTTATCATGCTAAAAAAATTGTTTTTAAAAAGTAAATACTCCTTCATTCTAACAATCTTATGCTTTATGATAAGCATTCCGTTTTTATGCACCGGAATAGGAATTCCTTGGTACTTACGCTTATTAATCATTTTCATAGGAATCTTTCCCTGTCTACTATTTTTACTAGTAACAATACTAAGATATAAACTAGATCATAAACAATATATCAAAGACATAACATTCATACTAAACGTTTTACTAACGCTTGCTCTACCCTTTTATCTTTTCTTCGCCATTTTTATCACGGCTGGTCTTACAGCAACACATCCAATAACAAATCCAAAATACTATTCTCACTATGTTTCAGATGACTACCTTTTAGAAGTTTTTCCAAAAGAAATACCAGAAGATGCCACGAATATAAAATTTGAGTATAACCCAGGCTTTTTACAAGGAGCATCCATAATAGAACTCTACTACCAAGCATCACATTTAAAAGACTTAGAAAGCGCCTTAAAAGAAAAAGCAATCTGGATAGGTACTCTAAACGAATATACTGAAAATAATGGACTACTAGACCAAAATATATTTAATTCCTTAACAACCTCAAATATTAACGACTTTATAATTTATCTTATCGATGGAGAATGTGACAATTCAGGCTACTGCAATCATGGAATATTTTTACTAGGAGCCATCAACCAAAAAACAAACGAAGTCATTTATTCCTCACATAACTGGTAACAGAGTCTTTATAAATAAAAAAAATCATGTATAATAAAATTATGGTGATTTTATGAAAGTACTAAGTTTAACAGAGCCATATGCAACGTTAATTAAAGAAAAGAAAAAGTGGATTGAAACCAGAAGTTGGAAAACGGATTACCGAGGAGAGCTTTATATCCATGCAAGTTCCACAAAAATACCAAAAAATTGGAAAGACAATACCGAACTTTTTACTTTAATAGAAAACACTCCTTTAAATTTTGGAAACATTATCTGCAAATGTAACCTAGTAGATTGTATTTATATGACAAAAGAATATGTAGAGAATATAAAAGAAAAGAGCCATCAAGAATACATCTGTGGGGATTACAGGGAAGAACGATACGCATGGGTATTAGATAACATTACTCCAATACTTCCTATAAAAGCAACAGGCTCACTCAGTATATGGAACTACTATACCGAAAAAGAAATTATGACATTTCTAGAACAAATAGAATATGGATGGGTGGACGACGAAAAAAAGAAACACTTAACAATTGATGAAACGTTTTCTAGAAAATATAGATTACAATCTCCACAAGAAGTAATAGAAAATAAAATTGGTGTATGTTGGGATCAAGTAGAATTAGAAAGATACTATTTTAAAGGATATCAAAATATAAAAACTTATTTCATCGTCCATTATGATAACGACAAATGTCCAACTCATACATTTCTGACCTATCAAAAAAACAACAAGTACTACTGGTTTGAACATGCATGGGAGAAATGGAAAGGAATACATGAATACCCTTCATTAGAAGAACTACTATTAGATGTAAAAGAAAAATTTATTCTTGATGAATTAAAAAACAACTATAACAAAAACAACTTATGTTTATATGAATATAAAAAACCAAAATCAAATATCACTGTAGAAGAATATTACAAACATTGCGAACAAGAGAAAAAATAAAATAGAAAGAATACGATTATGTACGAACAAATAAAAAAAATAATACAACAAAAAAAGAATGACATCGATGATAGAACTCTAACGTATTTTACAAATTACTTTTATGTAGCCACAATAGAAAAAGTAATTCCTAAAACATAACATTAGAAGAACTAATCGATAATGTCTTATACTATGCAAGTAAAATTGAATTTTACAACAACTCCCATCGCCTAGCAAAAAAGTATGGAACAGATGCTAAAGAATTTCAAGAACCCAAAACAAAAACAATATATATTAGACAAAACCTAAAAGAGTCTTTAAAAGAAATTATGATTTATCACGAAATTCATCATGCAGCACAAACAAATAGAAAAAATGATAGAACCGGCATCAATCAAAAAGGCAACCTAGGGCGATTAATACTAGAAGCTCAAACACAATATTTTGCTGAAATAGTTTATCAAAGAATACACCATGTTCAATTTGAAAACAAAAAAATACCATCAGAAGAATTACGATGCAAAAAGGAAGCACTATACTTTCTTCTCTTCATAACTATGAAATGTATGACAACTTACTTAGCAAATTATCTATCTTATTAAATGTTCCTAAAACATTCTTTGTAACAATAAACTATCAATATCAAAAGAATGAAGGATTAAAACAATTAAAAAAATTATATAAAAAAGCTTATAAAAAATATCATCTACCATGGAAATTTCACCGGTTACTACTAATATTAGACCACATCTACTACACAGATTTATTAGCCTATCTCGATAATCCTGAAAAGCAAACAATTTTAAGTGGAAAAGAAACAAAAAAGAAATACAAAATTCATCCTCACAAAAAATTAAAATGTTCTTTACAAGAACAAATGGATAACATAAACCGCTTTGACAAAGACACTTTCTTTGCTTTAATAAAAAACAAAGGAAATTACAAAGAATTTGCTAAATATATAGTAGACAACACAAATAGAGAGACAACAAAACAATATATAGAAAGTTTAACAGAAAATCTATCTACACCACAATAAAAACAGAAAGAAGGAAAGAGTATGTTAGTAAAAAATAATTATAAAGAATGCTTAACGAATCTAGCGTGTTCCATAAGAAAATATTTTGAATTAGACTATAAACACAATACACTAGATTACATAGATAAATTATTAGAAGAAAAACAGCCAAAAAATGTAGTGGTCATACTATTTGATGGTATGGGTTCCAGAATATTAGACCGGACGTTATCAAAAAGTGACTTTTTAATAAAACACAAATACAAAGAAATAACTACAGTATTTCCAGCCACAACAACCGCAGCTACAACCTCTATGCAAACAGGACTAAATCCTATAGAACACGGTTATCTTGGTTGGAATATGTATTTAAGTCCCATTGACGAAACCGTAGAATTATACACCGGTATAAACAAAGAAACAGGAACCCCTAGTGCAAAATATCATGAAGTAAAAAAAGAATATTTAAGTCCTAAAACAATTGTTGATGAAATAAATGAGCAAAACAAATATCATGCAATATCTTTATTTCCATTTAAAGATACAAAGTACAAAGACTTAGATGAGATGATTTCCATCATTGAAAAGGAATGCCAAAAAGAAGGAAAAAAATACATTTATGCGTATGATGATGAACCAGACCATACAATGCATGACCTAGGGCCTGATAGTAAAGAAGCCAAAGAACTCATAAAAACAAGAAACAACAAAATAGAAGAACTTTCCAAAAAACTAGATGATACTATAATTTTTATTGTTGCTGATCATGGACACATTAAAACAGAAAACCTTTATTTAAAAGACTACCCAGAACTACTAAATATGCTAGAAAGAACTACTTCTATCGAACCACGCGCAACATCTTTCAAAGTCAAAAAAGAGTTGCAAAAAGAATTTGAAAAAAAATTTAAAGAAACATTTAAAAACGACTTTGACCTATATTCTAAAGAAGAAGTAATTAGCAGTAAACTATTTGGTGATGGGATAGAAAATCCTCTCTTCAAAAATGCTTTGGGAGATTATCTATCAATTGCCAAGACAAATAAAGCCATACTAACAGATGGCGACACAGAACTCTATTCACTTCATGCAGGTTATACAGAAGACGAAATCTATATTCCATTAATCATAATAGACAAAACAGCCAAAGAAAATGCTAACAATTACTATTAAAAAGGAGGAAAAAATGAATTATACCATTGAAACACTAAACGAAAATAATATAGAAGAATATGTTCGTACAAATGCATTTGCTTGGAAAGAAACATATAAAGGAATTGTAAATGACGAATTTCTAGACTTAATCAATACAGAAGAAAAAATTCAAAAATCTGTAGAAAGACAAAAAGCACAACTTCAAAATGAAGCAAAAAAATGTTTTCTATTAAAAGTAAATAACAAACCTGTAGGGAATCTATCCATAGAAATTTCTTTAGATAAAAACTTTCCGAATATAGGCGAAATAAAAGCAATCTACTTATTAGAAGAAGTAAAACATCAAGGTTACGGAAAAATACTGTTTAACAAAGCAGTTCAAGAGTTACAAAAGATGAATTTTAAAACTATGATAATCTCCTGCTTAGAAGAAAATACCAACGCCAATGAATTCTACAAACATCTCGGTGGAAACCTAGTAGGTACAAGACCATTTACTAACAGAAAATATTTACTACTTTAATATCGAAAAAAATCCTATCAAACAATAGGATTTTTTCATAATAATTCATTCTTTATTTTTTCAAAAATAGGCTCATTCCCTTTATAACTTTTTGGAGAAATAGGACTAGGGTGATAAATTGGTAACACCAGATACTTCCCAACCTCATAGACATTCCCAACAACATCAGAAAATCTTTTAAAAGAAAAATCTAGCAAAGTTCTAGTAGGAAATTCTCCCAAAGTAATAATAAGTTTAGGATTTAAAATCTCTAACTGAGCCATCATAAATTCTTTACAATGAAGAGAGCAAACCTTCAAATATTTTCGATCCAAAGGATAACATTTCACAGCCTCCAAAAAAGTCGTTTCCAAAATATTTTTATCAATAATATCAAAAAGCTTTTGTAATACTACCCCACTAGGAAGCATTTTCCCTGACTCGTCACGCCACAACAGATGACTCTTACGCCAACCGTTATTAGCCGGAGCTTCCCCTACTAACACAATATCATTATTTCTACCTAAAAACACAGTATCTGTATTAGGAAATTTTTCTACCAAACCATGACACAAAGTACACTTATGAACACTCTTATCAACATTTTGCAACAGCTTATAAACTTCCTCATTCATATTATAATATTAAACCTCTTCAAAATTGTTCTTTTCTTTTTTTTCAAATCGAAGCTGTACAGGTATCATACGCGATAATAAATCTTGCACAACCTCTAGCACTTGCTGTGAATAAAATTCTAAAATAAACGAAATATCTTCTTCACGAATCATAATAAATCTCTTTTTTTCATCTACATTAATTTTATTAGTAGAAAGAAATCCACATAAAATAGACATTTGAAGAAAATAATTCCATTTTTCAGTAATATTCTCAGAAAACAAATCAGCTTGATATATCTTACAATATTCAGAATTATAATAACTTTGTAACACAGATTTTAAGAAAGAATCATCTATAAAAGGAATTCCCTGTTCTTTTAAATTTGCTAAAATAAGAGGTAAAATATTATCATTAGTCAAAAACGTTTGAAGTTTCTTTCTATGTTTAAAATTAGACATTTTCAAATCCCTATTTTTTATATAATAGAACCCATTTTGATAAAACCAACCTTTTTCAACAAGAAAATCAACCGTATCGTCAATCATTTTTTCTACCATCATAGAATCTGCAACAAATTGAGAAAAACCTGCATAAACTAAAAAGCTTTTAATAGAATGATATATCATTTTTTGTTCAAAAATATCCATACGCATTATCATTCTAGTAATGATTGGCTGAACTTCTTCAATACGTTGAAATCGATATTTTTTAACTAAATTATTTTCCATACAAACCTCCAATAAATACTAATTTTCCCTACATCAATTATTCTAAAAGAAAATAAAAGAAATAGCAATAATAAACTAATCAATTAAGAAGTTAAAATCCATTCAATAATTGCTTTTTTTATTGCATAGTATTCCTCCTCTTCAAACTGCATATTCGCAATACAAAACCGTTTAGAAGAAATATGAGAACAAAACATACATTCATACAAATCAGAACAATCCTGAATAAAAAAAGAATGACTAATCTTATTAGAACAAATCACATTATAACTATTGCTACAATCCCTAGAATCATCTGTTCGTATACAATAGTTACAGTTTCCTGACCTTTGAGAAGCAAGTAAGTATTCCGAATTTCCACAAGAATCACAATAAACAATATTCCTAGAATCTCTGCAATCAGTAGAGCGATACACATTAATACATCGATAAATGGTATCACTTTGCATAACACCTAGAGAATCATATACTCTTTCTGTAGTAGTATAATTTATCGTATTCCATATATCGATAATCTCTTGTAATTTATAAATTTCCCGCTTTGGTAACATCCAACCAATATTCTTATCACGTTGAAGCATATTTTCATTCTTAATAAATAAACCACTATGAACGGAATCTGCCCATGTAACTTCATTTGTTGTAGAATCTATAACCCTTTTAGGAAGTTTAATATCAAAAGCAAATTTCTCTAATAAAACATCAAGCGAAAACAGATTATTGCTTTCAAAAACACTTTGAAATATTTTATTTACGATTTCTAATGCAATAGTATCGTTCACAACTACACCTCTTTCCTACTTGTAGAATTAGATACTAAAATGTCATGCAAAGATACATCGGCATCAATTTGAAATGTTGTAATAGATTGTTTAGACGAAGGAAAAGAAATAATAGACTGCTCTACTTTCTCCACTTTTCTAGGAACACTAACATAATCCAAAGTAACTCCCTTAAAAGGAGAAAAAAGTTTTCCCTGTGCTTCCAACCTTACAATACATTCCCTATTTTGTAATCCAGTCAGCATCTCTATCTTTTTTTCTCGAGAATTATCCAAAGGTATCTTCATTCCCAAAGCATCAACAAATTCATTCGCGTCAATACGAGATAACCGAAACAAATAATAATGAATCACATTAGCAAAAATAGAATCCTTTAAATCTTTAGAAATCTGATTAAAATATTGTCCAGCAAAAATTAAAGACACACCATACTTACGAGCTTCCGACAAAAATTTAGAAAGAACTGGCGTTTCAATCACAGAAACTTCATCAATAATAAAAACAATATGCTGTGATATAAACTTTTGTTGAACCAATTGAAATAATTGATTCATAATTAAGCCTGCAATCGTCTTTATTACATGACTACCTAATTTCATTCGATTTAAAGAAAACAACGTCAAAGACTCTTTCTCTAACACAGTCTTTAAATCATCTTCTCTTCCTTCATAAGAGAATGCTGGGACTAATTCCATTTCATCCAAAAATCCTATAATTGGTGAAATAGCTTCTCCATAAGACTTTGACTTTATTTCCTGAAACTCTGTAAGAAAAAAATCTAACACACTACTTGGTAAATCACATTTTCTCATTTGTATCAACTGATTACGATATTCTAAGTCCAAAAGAAGCTTTCTTAAATTTTGAAAACAAAACGATTGATTAAATAAAAGCAAATAAATGGAATGTCTTAACACTCTTTCTAGTTTTGAACAAAATTGGTCGACCAATAAAGAATGCATTAAATCTAACATGAGTTCTGTATCAGCAAGAATATCTTCACTATGAGAGATAAATAAATCAATACTTGATTGAGGACTTAAAAAATCAATAGTCGTTCCAAGCCCTCCAATATCACTTTCCAAAGAAGCATGAGGGTCAATCACAACAAATTTATATTTAGAAGCAAGTTCAGGATGTTCCAAAATATTTTTAATAAATAAACTAATAAATTTGGACTTTCCACATCCAGAAGAACCCAAAATCAAAGAATGCTTATCAAACGAAAAAGAAAACTGACTTAAATACAAATCACCTTGTCGATAAGGAAAAGGATCTACTTTTAAAAGAGCATTTTGACTACTATTTTGTAATAAATCCAAAGATTGTTTCATTTCCAAGTATTTAGGCACTCCTTTTAAGAAAAAGAGTTGGTTTTTCATAAAATCAACTGCTAAAATATCTGCAGGAGCTCGAAAAAGAATTTTATATCGATTGACGAATTGATGTTTTTCTAAATAATAATAAGTACTGCTCAAAACTTTTTCTTGATTCACTTTTTGAAAAATAAATTCCAAATAACAAAATTTTCCTTTATGAAATGTCTCACAAGATTGTATCAAGTCAATAAAGTTATTACCTATTTTTAAATTTCCAATCAAAGTATGTTTATAATATTTTAACGGAAACATAGAAGTGCGTTTTAATACAAAAGAATTAAGAGAACAAATCGTAACCGGTAAAAAACGACGAGTCTGCACAAAGTACCGCAACTGATTTTGATCAAGTACAACCCATAATTTCCATTTTCTAAAAGTCCCATTATAAAAAGAAATAGCCTGAATAAACTCTTGCCACTCTTCCGTTGTCACTAATTTCTTAGAAAAAAATATTTCAAAACAAAATTTCATATACAAAACCTCATAATCAGTATAAGAAAAAACAAAAGAAAAAAACTGACTTTTTATAAACCATATTTGTCAGTTAATAAATCGCTACTAAAAAATCAGTGACATCATCATGATAATACTCGAGTTCTGGTAATTCCTTTAAATTATATTTACAAGACGGTAAAAATTCTTTATAAAACCGTTGAGACATTTCTTGAATTTCTAAAGGATCCTGCGAAAAAATTCGAAAACAAAGCCACTTACTCTGAGGAATATCTATTTCTTCAAAAGAAGATAGTTTCTTATCATACAAACAATAATACCGTTGTGACTCCGCCCGTAAAGTGTCATAAGTAATCATTCCATAAAGTATATTACCACATTCCCTAAAATACTTCGTTTCAGTCTTTGAAAAAAAGATAGGAGCATCCCTCATAATAGTACTATTACTGGTTTTCGTAAAAACTCCATACAATTTCATAGCGTCTAAAGTAACTATTTCATAATCAAGCTCCGTAACAAAATGCATTTCTTCTGGAAAAACAATTCTAGGAAAATTTTTAAGTTTCGTCTCCTTATTCACTAAACTTGGTTTAATTCCATGAAATTTAAAAAATGCCCGAGAAAAAGAAGTCGCATTTTCATATTGATACTTCAAAGCAATATCAATAATCCTTTCATTCTTTTCATATAAGTCATATCCAGCATTAGACAATCTTCTTTTACGAATATATTCAGTTACAGAAAGTCCTGTCATCAGCGAAAAAAGCCTTTGCATTGTGTATACATTTACTCCTAAAAAACGAGCAAGAATAGTATAATCAATCTTTTCTTCTAAATGTGTTTCAATATAGTGAATAATATCATTCAAACCTCTATAAATATTCAAGAAAAATCACCTACCTAATATATTAACACAAAAACAAAACAATAACACAGAAAACATAAAAAAGTATTTATTACTATGTTATAATCATATTAAGGAAGTGATACTATGACATTTAAAAGCCAAGAAGAAAAAAATCAAAAATATTATGAAGAAATCATGTATATATCAAGTAATTATTACATATTCAAAAAAAATCCTAAAACCAAAGTACATTCTCTAACAAAAGTATTTACTTTATATTTAATACTTATTTTCATACTATTTATATCCTTCTTATTTATTCCTAAACTATATGCCATTTCAGTCGTAGCCTTTCTCCTACTCATTATCTATATCTATTTACTAGTAGAGGCAAAATACAAATTAAGAGAATACATGAAACAACAAAACTCTATCATCAAAATTGATGAAACTGGAATAGAAAATACACGCAAAAATATGACATCCACAAAATTATATTGGGATGCCATAGAACACATTATTATCAACAAAAATACCATCAGTGTATTACCAAAGAATTTTTCTCATTCGGCAATCTTTATAGAAATACATTCCAAAGAAGAAACTTTAAAAGCGTTAAAAAAATACAATAAATTACATCTACTCACTGACAACTCAAACAAATACTAAAACACTCTAAGAATACATCTTGATTAACTTTAAAATTTCCTCTTTTCTTAAACGATTAATTTCCTCATGAATTATTTTTATAATTTCTCTTTGAGTATCAGTCAACTTTGCATTCATCAATAAATAATTAATAATAACAATAGTTTCCAATTCATATTTTTCTATAAATTCAGGACTTGCTTCTCTTAAATCCAAAACATTCGCAAGTCGGTCACATAATTTTAAATTTAAAACATCTTCATCCATATGTAACATTTTATTACATAAATAGTTTGTTTTGCCCATCGTATGTTTCATCTGATTATCATTCGTAACACCTTTCACTAAATAAGCAACATAATTACCAAACTTTTCTTGAATTTCTTCGATTGTAGTGTCAGTATCTTCAACCGTATCATGTAAATAAGCCGCAGCAACAAGCTCATCAACATGAGAAACACTAGAAAAATATTTTCTAACAAGTTCAGCAACCTTGATTGGATGAGTAATATAAGCTCTTCCATCCTTTCTAAGTTGTCCTTCATGTTTTTTCTTAGCAAAATAATAGGCATCCTGCATTTTATGATAAGACACTACTACATGATATGGCTTATCCTCATCTATCTGCTTTGGCAAATCCATATCATAATTGTTAACCAAATGAGAATATTGCTCTTTATCTCCTCCTTCTAATAAATATTTTCTTCTTTCCTTCTCCATATACTACCTCCAAGCTTATTGTAAATCACCAAAAAAATAACTTAAAATATAAGTTTTATATACACCCAATAACTTTAAGTTATGATATAATAAATACGGTGAGTTATATGATAAATATGGAGTTATATAGAATCTTTTATACAGTAGCAATAAACCAAAACATAACAAAAGCAAGTGAAGAACTAAACATATCGCAACCTGCAGTAACCAAACATATAAAAAATTTAGAAGATGACTTAGGTGTCATCCTATTTAACAGAACTAGAAAAGGCGTGACTCTAACTCCCATAGGTCAAAAACTATTTTTAGAAATTAAAAAAGCAATAACAACAATAGACAATATCGAAAACGAAATAAAAATTTGTAGAGACAACAACTGTGGAACCATAAGAATCGGAATCAGTACTACATTAGTAAGATTATTAATGGATTATATCAATACTTTTTATAAAAAATATCCCAATATAAAAATAGAAATTAATACAGATACAACAAAAGACAATATAAAACTATTACAAGACGGATTACTTGATTTAATCATTTGTAAATTACCAAACGATTTAAGTAAAGATTTAAATTTTATAAAACTTGGTGATTCTTCTTATGAATTTGTAGCCAATAAAGAACTCTATGATAAGATAAAACAACCAATTACCTTACTAGATTTAACAAAATACCCAATACTACTTCAAAAAAAGCCATCTAATTCCTACTCCAGTGTAAAAAAATTTTTCAAAGAAAATAATTTAGAAATTGATTCAAAATTAAATATTGGTAGTTCATCCTTATTAAGTGATTTCACAAAAATTGGCTACGGTATAGGATATATAACAAAATTATATATAGAAAAAGAATTAGAAAATAAAGAGTTATTCATCATTGAAACAATTCCTAAAACACCTAAAATTTCATACGGTATTATTACTTTAAAAAATAATATATTAAGTACGAGTTGTAATAACTTTATAAACCATTTATTAACATTTTCTAAAAAGAGCAATTATTAAATAAAATAAGATATAGAATAAACTTATAACTTTACATAACAAAACAAAAAAATTAATGTCTATAATATTTACCATTTAAAAATGAAAGACTTTACACCAAAAAAGTAACTGGGTGTAAAAAAATTTCCGGGGCAAAATAAAAAAATAGTGACTACTACTAATAAAGATAATCAGTCACTATTTTTTCTATTTCATTCCAATGATCGCTTTCCCACATGCATCTTAATGCAATCATATAGTTAGCACCATCCACACTCCATCTCATACCAGCTTGTTTTAATCTGAGTTGTATTACAGTTTTATTAGAACTTTCTATAGCACCACTACCTACAAACCAGCCATTATGTTCATAAGTAGAATAATCTATTTTATTTTTGTTGTTTTCTAAATAAACTGGCAAATTACAAACTGTCTTAGGTATTGTTACATCTTTGTATTTCTTTAGTTCTTTTACAATCAAATTATATTCTCGAGAATAACAATATCCTATTATCTTATCTTTAAATTTTTCTGTTTTTTTCATGTCTTCATTAAAAATATATTTTCCATAATCATATATATTTTCAATTAAATGAAACTTATCTAGTATTTGAATTGCTTCAGGAAATAGTTCTTCTATCAAATTCCTAAGCCAAGTTGCACCATCTGATATAAATACAATGCTCTCATATTTCCAGTATTTTAATTCTACTGCTTTAGCAAACACCAATATTTTAAAAGTCTCAACATTACCAATATAAGAAACATATTCTTTATGATTTATAATATTAGATTTATCTTTTCTTTTATACATATCATCATCCGAAAAGAAAATACCTAATTTATTTTCTTTCCAAGTAGAACCATTTTCATCTTCTATTCTTGTATTTACTGCGGCACCATCTGCTTGAATATATAGTGTGCCTTTTTTCTTAGCTATAGAAATATCCATATTAGCACGGTTATTCCAAATATTTAATGCTATATTATAGTTATAATTATAAACTAATTTACCAACATATTTAGTTATATTCATTACAGTAACATAGGATATTTTAATGCCATATACTCTATAAATAATCTCGCTTGCTTTTTGAAATGATGGTTGATTTTGACCCCAAAAAGCAATTTCCATCATCATTTTTAATGATACTTTAAATGGTAATTTATCTATTCCTAGATATTCATCTAAAGGTATGATTAATTTACTTTTTAAATTATATTTTTCTAAATCAATATCACCAACTATTTGTAACACAGTTCGATATATTGTAATCTTTCCAGTAATTAAGGTAAATTCTATTTTTTCTTTTCCTTTGTTACGGAGATTATATCCACGATTTTTCCATTCTTGTTTTTTTTAACTATCAATTTATGTTCATCAACCATTGTTTGTAAAAGCTCTTCAATGTGTTGATGAACATACTGTTTATACTCATTTATACTATTGAGGGCTAAATCTTCTATTGTGTTAATATCTAAAGAGTTGTCTTGAAGTAAATCAGCAAATTTTTTATCTAAATTAAAACTTCTATTTTTCATATATTACCTCTATTCTATAAAGATAGTATAGCATGATATTATATTAAATTGCCCCGGAAAATTTTTTACACCCATGTAAATTTTATTAATAAAATTACTAGGAAATTTACTAGGAAATTACTAGGAAATATGATATGATTAATTTGACAATAATTGGAGGTGTAAAAATGATAGAAGCCATAGAAGACTCAAGAACAGAATTTAAAGTTAAATTAGTAGATGACTTAGAAGAAACAGTTATAGCCTTTTTAAATAAAGATGGTGGTAATATCTATATTGGTGTTGATGATAATGGTAATGTAGTTGGATTAAAAAATAATTTGGATTTATTTCAACGAAAAATAAAAGATATAATAATTTCAAATATTGAACCATCTGTTTTAGGATTATTTGACTTAGAAGTGCTTACAAAAGAAGACAAAAAATATTTAAAGATAATAATAGCAAAAGGATATGAAACTCCATATCATATAAAAGGAATGGGAATGACTCCAGATAGTTGTTTTATTAGGGTTGGTAGTTCCAATGAAAAAATGGATGAACATTTAATAAATAAGATGTTTAGAGAAAGAACAAAAAACTCTTTAAAAAATATTGTTTCTCCAAGACAAGATTTAACTTTTACTGACTTAAAAATATATTATGCCGAAAAAGGTTTTGAAGTTGGCGATAATTTTGAAAGACAATTAGGCTTTTTTACAAGAGATGGCAAATATAATTATGTTGCATATCTTTTAGCAGATAATAATAGAGTTTCAATTAAAGTTGCCAAATATGTTGGTGATGATGTTGATGAAATAGAAGAATATTATGAATTTGGTGATTGCTCTTTAGTCAAAGCAACTTATAGAGTACTAGAAAAGTTTAGAACAGAGAATAAAGTATATGCTAAAATAACATACCCAAAAAGAATTGAACAACAAATGTATGATTATAATGCTGTTAGAGAGGTTATTGTAAATGCTATAGTTCATAATGATTGGTCTAATGAATATCCACCTAAATTTGAATTTTTTAGTGATAGAATAGAAATATCCTCATTTGGTGGGATACAAAGTGAATTTACTGAAGAAGAATTTTTAGAAGGATATTCTGCACCTAAAAATCCAGAACTTATGCGAGTATTTCACGACTTAGAACTTGTTGAACATTTAGGAACTGGTATAAGAAGAATATTAAAAAAATATGATAAAAGTATTTACCATTTCTTTCCACATTTTATAAGAGTAAGTATTAAATATAATCAAAATGAATTTGATTATGAGAATTCTAACAAAAGAATAGAAAAAATTTCATATCCTGATATTATTCTAACAAAAGTTCAAGAAGGAATTATTGGTTTAATAGAAGACAGGCCTAGTATTACTCAAGAAGAAATGTCTAATCTGTTAGGCGTAACATCAAGAACAATTAGAAATCATATAAAATTTTTGGTTGAAAACAATTATATAAAAAGAGTTGGTGCTGATAAAAACGGTAAGTGGATTGTTATGGAAAGGAAATAATTTTATGAACATAGAAATAGGAATAAAATTCGATTCAAAAAAAGAATCAGTAATTAGAAAGAATAAAGGACAAAGCTTGTTGGCTTTTCCGGATAATTATACGGTTTTTGATATTGAAACTACAGGATTAGATCCAAAATACGATGAAATAATTGAGATAGGTGCATTAAAAATCAGAAATAATAAAATTATAGATCAATTTTCATTTTTGATAAAACCAACATCACCTATTGATGAATTCATCGCTGAACTAACTGGAATCACTAATGAGATGGTTTCTGATGCGCCGAATATTAAAGAAATATTACCTAAATTCCTTGAATTTATTGGTGATGATATTTTAATTGGCCATAATATAAATTTTGATATAAACTTTGTATATGATAACTTAATAAATAATAATTATAAAAAAGGCTTATCAAATGATTTTATAGATACTTTAAGGTTAGGAAGAGGAATTTTAAAAGAGTTAAAACATCATAGATTAAAAGATTTAGCAGAATATTATGAAATTGATACAGATGGTTCTCACCGTAGTTTAAAAGATTGTGAAATAACTAATGAAGTATTTAAAGAATTAAAGTCGCAAGTATTAAAAAAATTTGGAACTATAGAAAATTTTGCCAATTCTTTTAAAACAACTCATAGTGGCTTTAAAGCAAGTGATATAGTAGCACATAATAAACAGTTTGATGAGGATAATTTCTTTTATAAGAAAAATGTTGCTATTACTGGTACCTTAGAAAGAATTTTAAGAAAAGATGCTATGCAGATTATAGCTGATTTAGGTGGATTTTGTGAAGATAGAGTTACTCAAAAAACAAATTGTTTGATACTAGGCAATAATGATTATAACCCTATTTTAAGAGGTAAGAAAAGTTCTAAATTATTAAAAGCAGAACAAATGAAATTAAACGGCTATGATATTGAAATAATGTCCGAAAATGTTTTTTATGATCTTATATCTGATGAACTTAAGAATGTAGGTACAAATAACCAAGAAACCAATGAAATAGATGTGAAATTAGCTAATAACACGATTTTTAATAATGCAGAATTAAAGATGTTTAACGATGTAAAAAAAGTTTTATTAAAAAATGGAAAAGATGTAAGTGATGTTAGATGTGTTATAAATTCAAATAATAATTTTTCAATTTTACTATTTGGAGAGTTATTAAGAACCAAACTAAGAGGCAGGGAAAATTATATTGTTGTTAGCTTTGAAGATATAAAAAAATATAATTTTTCTTCTTTTGATACGGAGCCCGCTACCTCTGCTGATTGTGGCAATATTAGACTAATTATTAATAATGATTTCAATATAAATATTTTAGAAAATTATATAATTGATAAATATGATAAAGTAAAAAAAGATAATTATGAATATATAAAAAATGTAAAATGTGGTCAAAAAAACTATGATGAATATCTTAAAGTTACTTATAAATAATGTTAATAACATAAAGTTTTTACTGTTTTATAAATATCCATCTCTCCTTTGAATATGAAAAAAGTCCATAGCATCAAATACTATGAACTTTTCTTTATATAGTAATCGCCAAATGTGCGACTTTCAAACTCAATGGAGCAGATGATGGGAATCGAACCCACGTGGTCAGCTTGGAAGGCTGAAGTTCTACCATTAAACTACATCTGCATTTCACTTGACATGATTAATTATACCATAAATATATGAAATATCAACTTTTTTTTGACAAAAATATAGAACTTTTTTCATTTTTATATTATAATGTTCTTGTTGCTGGATTAGCTCAGTTGGTAGAGCAACGCCCTCGTAACGCGTAGGTCGCAGGTTCGAGTCCTGTTTCCAGCACCAGATTGTTAAAAACTCGAATAATTCGAGAAAGATAGAAAATCTACTTCATAATTTGGAAGTAGACTTTTTTTATAAAATAATATTAACGAAAAGATTGTTCTAAAGTACGCATCATATAAGGTTTATAAAATAAATATTCCCTATCTTCCTCTTTTATCCAATAACTAAATCGAAAAGTCAATTTAATTGAATTTTTTAAAGATTTAAAAAAAATTTTTTGTATTTAAAGTGCTCGCTCCTTAAAAATAGTACTTACCAAACCAAATTACAATAGATATAGAAAAAACTTTATTTTAAAAAAGGTTAGCCATAACAAGCTACCTTTTTTACATTTCATAATTCTTACTTTTTTCTTGAAAATCATTAATTACCAAATGATTAATAGAAAGTATCATACAAGCAATCGACACAGCATTTTTTAAAGCATAAGTCACAACCTCTAAAGGTTCAATAATACCCGTTTCATAGATAGACTCAAAAGAACGAGTCTTAACATTATATAATACCTCATAACGCTCTTCTGCTAATTTATAAACAATATCTTCCTTCGATATATTAGCGTTTTCCAAAATTTGATAAAGAGGAGTACACAAAGCCTTCTTTAAAATTTTATTTCCGATACCATCTTCTTTTAAACTCTCACTAATTTGATAAAAACAAATTCCTCCCCCAGGAACTATCCCAGATTGTGCCCTCTCAAGTGCCCATAAAGCATCTTCAAAACGCATTAATTTTTCCCGCTTTTCTGTTGTAGTAACACCACCAACATAAATTGTAGCAAAACCATGGTCAAGCATTGCTATTCTATGTAATAATAATTCTTTTTGATACTCTTCTTCTACTTCCTCATAACGTTTCAACAAAATATCTCGGCGTTTCTTTGGATTTTTAGAACTATAAAGCAAAATAGTAGAAGGAGTAATATTTACCTTAGAAATCATATCATGTTCTTCTAAAGAATGAATATCTTCCATAATTTCATCCTGCAAATTATGATACATAAGCCACTCAGCAATCACAATAAAACATTGTTGGCTCTCAAATAAGTCCACAAGTCCTTCCAATACATCTCGACTATATCCTTCACATAAAAGAATATAATTATCATGATATTCGACACTCTGATTAATATAATAAGAAATATCTTCCAGCCTCTCTATTTTATAATCAAGATAAACCACGTGACAACAATTGAGTTCAAAAAAATTTTGATCAAAAAAGTATTCTTCTGAAATTTTTACATTCAAAGAATAACCATTCATTTTTTCAAAATAAGTATTCTCTGTCTTACTTTCTTCTAAAAAAATACATTGTCTTCTCTTTATACTTAAAAATACTTCACTAGCAATATTACCAATATCACTATGATTAGCCGCAACGGTTGCAATGAAACGATAATCTCTTTTTCTAGGCTTTCTTTGTAACTTAGCAATCCGTTCCAAAACAAAAGGCAAAGACTTCTCTAATTCTTCCTTCACAAAAAGACTATCTACATTCTGTTCATAACTTTCCTTTAAAATAGCTTCCAACAATACTAATGTTGTAGTAGTCCCATCACCTACAACCTCATTCGTTTTCAAAGAAGCTTCCTTTAAAATCTCTAAAATAGTCTGTACCACTATATCATCACTCGTAATATTCTCAGCAATCGTCACACCATCATTCGTAATAAAAGGCTCTCTATCTGATACATTAATAAGCACATTCCGACCCATTGGCCCTAAAGAGTCTTTCACAGTTCCACACAACAAATGAATACTTTCTAAAATCTTTTTCTGCAAAGAATCGCCACTTAAAACAGTTCTCATACCATATCCTCCATTTCTAACATATCTTGCCAATACTTTTTAGGCATAAAACTCTGCTGACATCGTAAATTCTTTCGTTCTTTAATCGCAATTGTCTGAAAAAAGACGCGCCATAACTCCTCCATTTCCCTTTCATCCTCATCTTTATGAATTTGCAAATGAATATCCTCTCCATAACAAAAAGTGACTTCCCGTTTATCATACAAACATAAAATATTTCTTCCAACATCCTGAATTACCCAATATTCATTAGCCAGTCGCTTCACAAAATGATTTGCCAAAATCCCCAAAATATTCACATCAGCATGAAACTTAGCATAATAAATATTTCCTTTCATTTTAGAAAACCGTAAAAAACCTTTCCACTTATGTGCTTCATGAGATACTTTTCTAGAATACTTTAATGCTTTATTTACACAATTCAAATTCCGTCTAAAAATAACCTCATTACCATATTTAAAATCATTCAATAAAACATAATAAATCACTAATTCCTTATCACTTTCCTCTGTTAAAAAAACAAGAAAAAGAATACGCCATATATTATTGGAAACCTTCTTTCTAGAAAAAGAAAAATCACTAGCAATCATTGGCTTAATGGCTGGATAAAGCAAGTTTTCTTCATACTGTTCTTCCACTTTTATCCCAAAAGGTTTTATTCGTTTTGAAAAAAGCCAAAAAATAAGTGTCAAAAGCCCATCCCATGTCCCGTCATATAAATAAGTTGACTCACTATTATTCATGAAACAAACTTAACTGAGTAGCCATAGAACTACTCCCACTCCTATCTTCTAAAACCAAATTATGAGTAATAAAATCTTTTTGAAAACAAGAAGGATTTGCAAAATATTTACCATCACACAAAATAAAATACTTAGCTCTTTTCAAAGAAATCCCCATCTTTTTCAAATCAGAAAAATGAATAGTAAAATAACGTCGTGAAGAAACAATTTTTTTAGCCGATGTCGGACCAATTCCAGGAACCTTCAACAATTCATAATAAGATGCTTTATTAATTTCTTTTGGAAATTCATTCAAATGCCTCAAAGCCCAATCCGCCTTAGGATCTACTAAAACATTAAAATTAGGATTTTCACGTGTCAACAAATCATCCACTTGAAACGGATAAAATCTTAAAAGAAAATCCGCTTGATAAAGACGATTCTCCCTTTTTAAAGGTGGCACTTTCAAACTAGGTAACATCTTATCTTTATTAACCGAAATATAGGCCGAATAAAACACTCTTTTTAATTGATATTTTTGATAAAGATGATTGCTACAGGACATAATATCATAATCACTTTCACCCGTTGCCCCAATAATCATCTGAGTACTTTGTCCAGCAGGTGTAAACTGTTTACTTCGCTTTTCACGTACAAACTTCATAATGCTTATCACTTTATCACTGTTCTTATCCGGAGCAAGAAGCTTAAGACCATTCTCCGTCGGAAGCTCAATATTAGCACTTAACCGGTCTACTAAACTTCCTAATTTCTGTACTAAAATAGGGCTGACACCCGGTATTACTTTTGCATGAATATAACCATGAAAATGATACTTATAACGTAACAAAGAAATCGCTTCTATCATTTTCTCCATCGTATAATCAGGGTCTCTAATAATTCCCGAAGACAAAAACAAACCTTCAATATAATTTCTTTTATAAAAATTCATTGTCAAACTAGCAATCTCTAAAGGAGTAAACATTGCCCTCTTGACATGATTACTCCTGCGATTCACACAATATTTACAATCAAAAATACAACAATTTGTCATCAAAATTTTAAGTAAAGAAATACACCTTCCATCACTAGAAAAAGAATGACAAATCCCCGAAATCGAAGTATTCCCTACTCCACCTTTATTTTGCCTTGCACTCCCACTAGAAGAACAAGATGCATCATACTTAGCGCTGTCGGCTAAGATTTCAAGTTTCTCTTTTAATGTCATCAAATCATCACCAATAATAGTATACAATAGTTCGATAAAAATGTCACGAACAAATGAACGGTAATTATTGGGAATTAATAAATAATAGATCTAAAATAATCTCCCTGATCTGTATTCATTGTATGATAATAATCGCTTATTTCTTTTTTATTCGTTCGCACAAGCTTCATTGTCCCATCTTCACTAATATCAAAACGATAAAGCTCTTGCTTTGTCACATCACTAGGCCTATAGTAGCTAAAAATATCAATTCTTTGTTGATTGGAAATATCATAAAAAGTACCCAATCCACCATATTCAGAATACAAATTATCTGCAAAATAATCCGCTGTTTTACGCAAAAACTTCTTACCAGTAACATGACCAAAAGAATGATATTTCAAAAGACAAGAGATCGCTTCAAAAGAATTAGAAAGCAATTCATCATCATTGTGACTATAACTCGCTAGTTCTTTTCTTATCATGGATAAAACTGCTTCCATCCGAATAGAATAACGAGCCATAATTTTATGATCAGCCTCCCATAATTGCAACTTAAAATCAGCCATCTTACTAGTATAGTCCCTTGTATTTAACCATAACTTAGTTCGATAAAAATCAAAAGATTGAGCCATCAAATCAGCCTGTATGTACATATCGTCTAATGGAATCAAAACAAAACAATGATGTACACTAGAAACCTGTTCCGCATAAATCCCAAAATATGCTAATAAATCTACATAAAGCTGTGACCAACTAAAACAAGTAACATAAAAATCTTGAATACAAAAAATATCTTTTCTTTCTTTATTAATACAATCCTGCTTTTCTTGATCAAGATAACTATAAAAAGGATGATATTCAAATAATTGACCAGTTCTAATATAGAAATACCTAGCAATCTCAAAAGGCTCATATATTTGTAACTCCGCCATTTCTTTTTCAAATAACTTTGTTAGATTCATAGAAAAATCCCCTCTTTTACAGGGAATTATTATACAAAAAACAAAATAGCATGTCAAAACTTATGAAATTTCATTATGAACTTTTTGAAAAACATATTCCTTAGCTTCTTCAAAACTCATACCCATAACCGTAGCAATTTCATAATAAAGATATGTCTCTGCTAATTCAAAATAACGACTATCTTTATCACTCGTTTTTTTATTATGTTCAATTCTTTTTTGATTTCTCATGTAGGTCGTCCGAATAATTTGAATTAAATCTTTAGGCGTTCCTAAACTAAGTAATCTTTTATATTCATTTTCTAATTGCTTATCATCCAAATCAATAAGCGGTATCGAAGGTATTTCTACAATAAGATTTTCTATATCTTCTTGACTCATTAAATCACGAATATTCGAATTTGTAACCGGCACACTTAATTTTAAACTTTCATCTCGAACAGGAATTAAAGAATAACAATCTAGATGAGAAAAAGCATTTTCTTTTCGATCAACAATCTTACAAACATCTTTTTGATATACAATATAATCACCAACATTTTTCACTATAAACCCTCCCATGATACAAAAAAACTATTCAACCGGTTTTACGCATTGAATAGCTACTCGTTGTAATAGTATTATACCACATTTTAAGGGAAATTTCATGTTTATTTTTTAATATTTTTTAAGCGATATCCCATAAATACTAGGACAATCACAACTGCTGCAAAAATGAAAGTAATAACAACTGCAGTAGAATTAGACTCTTCTTCTACAACATCTGTATTTCCACTATTTACTTCTTCTACAACATCATAAGGAGTTTCTGCACTAATCAAATCTTCAATAGCAGCCACAATATCACTATCATAACTAGAAGTATATCCGTTAAAGACTTCTTCTCCAATTACCATATATGGATATCCTTGTACTTCATCTCCAAACTTAGCAGCAACATCTTCATATAAATTCATATTATCACGATTGCCAGTAACTTCATAAATCACGATATTAACCTCATCACTATAATCGTCATAAATACTTGCTAAATAAGTTAAAAGTCTTTGACAATAACTACATCCATCTCCTCGGAAAACATAAATGTTTCTGTTACCACTGGTATCTTTTTCCGTAAAGTCACAAGTAAGATCTTCACTTTCACAAACTTCACTCAATGTTTCAGACTCAACTGCAGCAAAAACATTTCCCATAAAAAGAAAACTAGTACATAATACAACAAAAAAGTATTTTAAAAATTTCATATTCACTTCACTCCCGAACATAGTATAACACAAAAAAGAAAAAGCATAAAACTTTTTCCTTATTCTTTCCCCAAATTTTCATAATAATGATATCTTTTCATCGCAGCATTTCTATTTTCTTCTAACAACTCTTTAGCTAAATCACTATCTTTCATAGACAATGCCCTATAACGAACTTCTCTTTCCAAAAATTCATGATATCTTGAAAAATCAGGAGTTTTTGAGTCGATATATAATTTCTCTTCTTCTGGTTTATAACGCATCAAAATCGTATATCCTACATCTACTGCTAATTTTTGCTCTTCATTCGTACAACTCATCCCGCCCTTTATTCCATGTTCAATACAAGGAGCATAAGCAATAATAATACTTGGACCTTTATGTTCACTTGCTTCTTTAAATACTTTCAAAGTCTGCATCATATTAGCCCCTAAAGAAACACTAGCTACATAACAATTAGGATAACTCATAGCAATCCGGAATAAATCTTTCTTATGAGAACGTTTCCCTAAATCAGCAAACTCAGCAACTGCCCCAATATGACTAGATTTACTCATTTGACCACCCGTATTAGAGTATACTTCTGTATCTAAAACTAACACCTTAATATTTTCTTCACTGGATAAAACATGATCAATTCCACCAAAACCAATATCATAAGCCCAGCCATCTCCACCAATAGCCCAAACAGTTCGGAATGGAATATAAGAAAGTAAATCTTTAAGTTCATTAGGAATAACACTTTGACTAAGTTTTTCTTCAATTTCTTTTGTTTTTTCAAAATTATCTTGATTATCCAAATATTCTTGATACAACTCTGCTACATCACTAGAAACAGAATTTTTACTTTGATCCATAACTTCAAGAATTCTAAGCCGTTTATTTTTATAAGACAAATACATACCATAAGCAAACTCAGCATTATCTTCAAATAAACTATTTGCCCACGGAATAGTATACGGCGTAGATGGTGCACTACCACCATAAATAGATGAACAACCGGTCGCATTAGCAATAACAATTTCATCACCAAATAACTGAGTTAACAACTTAATATAAGCAGTTTCTCCGCAACCAGCACAAGCTCCCGAAAATTCAAATCTTGGTTTTTCTAATTGACTACCTTTAATCGTATACTTCGGAAAAACTTTTGGATTTTCATAAGATGTAAAATACTGATCGCTTTCCTTTTGCTTTTCCTCGTCATAACTACCTAAAGTAAGAGCTTTCTTACCCATCTTACCAGGACATACTTTAACACATAAGCCACAACCAGTACAATCAGCCTCTGATACACTAATAATATAATGATAACTAGCGGCTCCTAAAGCAACTAACCCTTTCTCTTCTTTAATTAAGAATGGACGAATGACAGCATGAGGACAGACAAACGAACACATACCACATTGAATACAATTTTCAGGTATCCATTTAGAAACTAAGCCAGAAACACGCCTTTTTTCTGATGCCGTAAGACCTCCAGGAAATGCTCCAGCCCGGTAATCTTTTACTTCTGCTACAGAAACTTCTCCCCCAAGTCTTGCATTCATTTTCTCAATAACAGTTTTTGGTATCCTTTCCTTTAAAGGCTTATCAGAAGAAACAATAGCCAATTTACGAACCATACTAGTCGCATCTTTAATTGCTTCTTGATTATTTTTAACAACATCTTCTCCCTTAGTAAGAAATTGTTCTACAATAGATTTATTTAACTTTTCTAAAGCATCCGTTACCCCTAATAAACTAAGTATCACAACTTCCATAATCTTACTAATCTTACCAGGCAAATGATGTTTTAAAGCAATGTCATCAGCATCAATCGTTAAAACTCTCAAATTCTTCTGAGCAATAATATTCAAATCACTAAGAGACATTTTCTCTAAACACTTTTTATCATCATGAGTATTGATAAGCAAAATACTGTTTTCCTTTGCTTTTTCCAAAATAGAATACTTCTCAAAATACTCATCTTTCGTAACTACCGTTAAATCAGCATCCGTCACATAATAAGGAGCCTCAATTTTTTCTGGCCCAATTCGTAAATGACTAACTGTTACTCCCCCACTTTTCTTAGAGTCGTATTCAAAATAGCCTTGGACGTATTCATTCTCGCCCATAATATGCATGATATCTTTACTAGCAGACACCATCCCATCAGAGCCAAACCCATAAATTAAAAGTTCTTTCACGTTTAAATCAATAGGATAAGGAGTTATATCCAAACTAGTGTGATTCACATCATCACAAATACCAATCGTAAAATTATTCTTAGGACTTTCCTCTAACATTTTATAAACAGCATAAATCATATCAGGCGTAGTATTTTTAGAAGACAAACCATAACGACCACCAACAACTTGAATATTGGTATTCTTTAAAACATTCACAACGTCCAAATATAATGGTTCTCCGCTACCCTGTTCCTTTGTTCTATCAAGAACAGCCAAACATTCTACTGTCTTAGGTAAAACACTTAAAAAATATTTTTCACTAAAAGGTCGATACAAATGAACTTCAATCATTCCAATAGGGTTACCTTTTTTTATCTCACTATCAACAACCAATTTAATCGTGTCACACACAGAACCCATCGCTACAATGACATTTCGTGCATTATCTGCTCCATAATAATTAAATGGTGTATAATTCGTTCCAGCAAGTTCATTAATCTTCTCCATGTAATCATTCACAATATCAGGCATTTCCTCATAGAGCTCACTTCTTGCTTCAACACTTTGAAAATAAATATCTTCCGTCTCACTCATACCATACTGAACAGACTTTCCAACATTTAAAGACCTATCTTTAAACTCTTGTAACTTTTTCTTATCAATAAGTGACATCAAAGCTGACTCACTAATAGGTTCAATTGTATTGAGTTCATGACTTGTCCGAAACCCATCAAAGAAATGCAAAAATGGTAAAGAACCTTTAATCGCTGACAAATGCGCAACAGCAGCTAAATGATAAGCTTGTTCCACATTAGAACTAGCAAGCATACAAAAGCCAGTACTACGAGCCGCATAAACGTCAGAGTGGTCCCCAAAAATAGACAAAGCATGAGTTGCAACCGTACGAGCAGCCACATGAATAACACCAGGCAAACATTCACCAGCAATCTTATACATATTAGGGATCATTAAAAGTAATCCCTGACTTGCAGTAAAAGTACTAGCCAAAGAACCAGCCATTAAAGCTCCGTGCATCGCTCCAGCAGCCCCAGCTTCACTTTGCATTTCCGTAACATGCACTTTATCATGAAACAAATTATAATGCTCTTTACTACTCATTGCATCAATATTACTGGCCATTGGACTAGATGGAGTAATCGGATAAATCGTAGCAACCTCACTAAACAAATAAGCAACGGAAGAACACGCTGTATTTCCATCCACAATTTTTCTCACATTTTCACATCCTATTCTGCAATAATTGTACCAAATTTCTAACGAAAAGTCTTTACCTTTATTCTTCAATTCGCAAAATTTGAAATAAACCACCAATTCCTATATAATTGAAATAGAGAATAAGGAATACGGTGGTTTTAAAATGATAAGAACATTAAACAAGGAAAAAGTAATAAAGATACTAACAGAAGA